>DASWPR010000248.1:0-10124 GCA_036398455.1 Dokdonella sp. | reverse complement strand
TCCCCCAGCGTCGACCGCACCCCACGACCGCACCCACGCGCACTGCAGGTCGTGCGCGGGTGGTCGTTTGCGATGCCGTTTCGTTTTAGGATGCGCGCAGCGGGAGGCCTGCCATGAAACGTCGTCTGTACCTGATCGCGTTGTTCCTCTTCATCATCTGCCTGTTCTACGACATCGTCGTCTGGGGCGCATTGCCGGTATTGCCCGAGGTCGGCGCGGCGATCAACGAGTCGGCGCAGCGCGAGGCGCCGCTGGCGTCGACCTATATCGCGCTCGGCAGCCGCGTCGATGCGGCACTGCCATCGCTGCAGGCTTTCGGTGCCGCGCGACTGGCGTCGGCGTTCGGCGACGGCTTCGCGCGGATCGCCGAAGATCCGGCGGTCGCGATGGACCTGATCTTCAACACGACCTGGAACAGCCAGCATCGCTGGCTGAAGACGATGTACTGGGCACCGCCGCTGCTGTTGCTGGTGACCTTGCTGCTGTGGTCGCGCCGGCCGAAGCAGGTGCACGCGATCGGGCGTCGCTGACGGCGAACGCCTGCTGGATTGCAGCAGTACCTTTTTCGGCCGCAGCGCGCGGCCATGCTTGGCCGGCGTCGGCCGAGGTGCGCGCCGGATGCCGCGGCGCCGCAATGTCGTTCACAAATCTCTTCACGATCAGCGGCTTGTCCGTGTCGTAGTTCCTTGCGATGGGGCGAAGGCCGGTGCTAGGTTCGGGCGGTCGTCGTCCGCGCATGGGCGACGATCGGCACCCGCGGTTCCGGCTGGGGAAACATCCGGAACCTTCGCAGAGGGACGCGCGTCCGGTCAGGCGGGCGTGGCGATGGATGCGGCCGGGGTGCAAGGGAAGCACACATGGCTGCCACGCGTGGGCGTGGCGATCCTTCTACTCTGACTGGGGAACCATCGTGAAAAAAGTCTCGCAAACACGTTTGCGGCGTACTGCATTGGCAGTCGCCGTGCTGGCCTGTGCCGGCATCAGCAGTACGCTGGCCGCCATGACGGTGACGTCGGGCGATCTGCAGGCCTATGCCGATCGCGCCAACTTCACCGCCGCATCGGACCAGATCCTCTACACGCGCTATATCGTCACCTACCGCGCAAACAGTGCGGAACGCGCGCAGCCGGCGGCCAGGCAGCAGGACCTCGATCGCGTCGCCGCGCTCACCGGACTCAACGTGCAGCATGCACGCGCGCTCGCCACGGGTGCCGATCTGCTCGACATCAGCGGCGATCGCGCACGCTTCGCTTCCTACGCGGATATCACGCGCCAGGTGCTGGTCGCATTCGCGCAGAATCCCGCGGTCGAATACGTCGAGCCGGATCGCCGCATGCATGCGGTGCTGACGCCGAACGACACCAGCTTCGCCAGCCAGTGGGACCTGACCGATACCACCGGCGGCGTGCGCATGCCCGCGGCGTGGGACATCGCCACCGGCGCCGGCATCAAGGTGGCCGTGATCGACACCGGCATCACGCCGCACAGCGATCTCACCGGCCAGACCGTCGGCGGCTACGATTTCATCAGCGATTCGGCCGCCGCGCGCGACGGCAACGGACGCGACTCGAACCCGAACGACGAAGGCGACTGGTACGGCAACAACGAGTGCGGCGTCGGCTACCCGGCATCCAACTCGAGCTGGCACGGCACCCACGTGACCGGCACCGTCGCTGCGCTGACGAACAACGCGAAAGGCGTCGCCGGCATGGCCTATGGCGCCAAGGTCGTACCGGTGCGCGTGCTCGGCAAATGCGGCGGTTCGGTCTCCGACATCGTCGATGCGATCGTGTGGGCATCCGGCGGCACGGTCAGCGGCGTGCCGGCGAATGCGAATCCGGCCAGGGTGCTCAGCCTCAGCCTCGGCGGCGGCGGCGCCTGCGGATCGTTCCAGGCGGCGATCGACACCGCGCGCACGAACGGCTCGGTGTTCGTGGTCGCGGCCGGCAACGAGAACGCGAACGTGTCGACGTCCTCGCCGGCGAACTGCAGCGGCGTGATTTCCGTTGCGGCAACGACCAAGGCCGGCGCACGCGCGTCGTACTCGAACTACGGTTCGACGATCGTCGTTTCCGCGCCGGGCGGCGACGGCAGCGGCGGTGCCGGCGACATCCTGTCGACGCTGAACTCCGGCACCACCACGCAGGGCAGCGAGACCTATGCGTACTACGCCGGCACCTCGATGGCGACGCCGCATGTGTCCGCCCTTGCCGCGGCGATCTTCTCGCTGAATCCGGCGCTGACGCCGGACCAGGTGAAGAACGCCATCACCGCGAATGCGCGCGCGCTGCCGGGCGCCTGCTCGGGCGGCTGCGGCGCCGGCATCATCAACGCGCAGGCGACGCTGCAGGCCGTCTCCGGGGGCGGCGCCAACGTCGCGCCGGTGGCGAACTTCAGCTTCACCACCAGCGCGCTCAGCGCGACGTTCGCGGACAGCTCGACCGACAGCGACGGCACGATCAGTTCGCGTGCCTGGACCTTCGGCGATGGCGCTACGTCGACCGCGACCAATCCGAGCCACGCCTACGCGGCGGCCGGCACCTACAGCGTCGCGCTGACGGTGACCGACAACGGCGGTGCGAGCAACACCAGGACCCAGTCGGTAACCGTCAGCAGCAGCGGCGGAGGCGGCACCGTGCTGCAGAACGGCGTTACCGTCGGCGGCCTTGCGGCGGCGACCGGCAATATGCTGACCTACACGATGGTGGTGCCGGCCGGTGCGACGAACCTGAAGTTCGTCAGCGCGGGCGGCAGCGGCGATGCCGACCTCTACGTGAAGTTCGGCTCCGCGCCGACCACGTCGAGCTACGACTGCCGTCCGTATCTGTCGGGCAACAACGAGACCTGCACGATCGCCGCGCCGCAAGCCGGCACCTGGTATGTCAGCCTGCGTGCCTATGCGAGCTTCAGCGGTGTCAGCCTGACCGGCAGCTACACCGCCGCAGGCGGCGGCGGTGGCGGCACCACGCTGAGCAATGGCGTGCCGGTGAGCGGCCTCGCTGCGGCCAGCGGCAACTGGACATCGACGTACACGCTGGTCGTCCCCGCGGGCGCGAGCAATCTCACCTTCGTCGCGTCCGGCGGCAGCGGCGATGGCGACCTCTATGTCCGGCGCGGATCGGAGCCGACCACGACGGCCTACGACTGCCGTCCGTACACGAGCGGCAACAACGAGACGTGCACGTTCGCGGCGCCGACCGCCGGTACGTACTACGTGCGCATCCGCGCGTATGCAACGTTCTCCGGCGTCACGCTGACGCCGAGCTTCACGCCATGAAGCTCATGCGGTGAGGATCGGATGAGGCATCAGGGAAGATGACCGAACGCGGCGGCCGCACAGCGCGGTCGCCGCGTTTCAACGCGCTGCGACTTCGCCGAACAGCTGCAGCAGGCTGGCCGTGTCGCTCGCTCCGTCGTAGCGACGGCCGTTGAGGAACAGGCACGGCGTGCCGTTGACGCCGTTGCGCACGCCGCCACTGAAATTCTTCTGCACGCGTGCGGCGAAGTCGCCGTTCATGGCGGATTGGATCAGTGCCTCGTCGAGGCCGAGCTGCCTGGCGTAGCCGGTCAGGCTGCGCTCGTCGAGCGCCTGCTGGTTTTCGTAGAGGAGGTCGTGCATTTCCCAGAAGCGCCCGATCGTCGCCGCGGCTTCGGAAAATTCGGCGGCGCGTTCGGCATGCGGATGCGCCTGGCGCAGCGGAAAATGGCGGAACGCGAAACACAGCGCATCGCCCATCGCCTGCTGCGCGGCCTTGATTTCCGCATATTCCTCGCCGCAGTACGGGCATTCGAAATCGCCGTATTCGATCAGCACGAGGCCGGCATCGCGCGGGCCCTGCACGTGGTCGTCGGCTTCCAGCGCGATCACGCGGCTCATGGCGTGCGCCCCGATTTTCCCGGCAGCGCGTCGAGCGCATCGAGGATGCCGTCGGCGCCCGGATTGATGCCGATCGGCGAAACATAGCTCCAGCGCACGATGCCTTCGCCGTCGAGCACGAACAGCGCGCGCTCGCTGACGCCGTTGCTGGCCTCGTAGACGCCGTAGCGTCGCGACACCTCGCCCTTCGGCTCGAAGTCCGCGAGCAGGGGGAAGTGCAGATGGCGGTCGCGCGCGAATGCCGCATGACACCACGCGCCGTCGACCGAGATGCCGACGATCTGCGCGTCGTAGCGTGCGAACTCGGACAGCAGTTCGTTGTAGAGCCCGATCTGGTCGCCGCAGACCGGGCTCCAGTCGGCCGGATAGAACACCAGCACGACCGGCTTGCCGCGCAACTGCGTCAGCGACAGGCGCTGGTCCGGCGTGGCCGGCAGGTTGAAATCCGGGGCTGGCTGGCCGGCGGCAGGCATCGCGGCGGAAGGGGTCGGCATGATCGCGCTCCGTTGTGTCATACAGCGCTGCACGGGCGCGGTGTCCCGGCGTTGGCCGGGACGACGGCGCGTTCGGGGAAGACGGCGCTCAGTGCCCGGTCGGGTCGCCGTGGCGGCTGGCCTCGAACAGGAACCAGGTGCGGCGCTCGGTTTCGTCGATCCAGTTTTCGATCAGGCTGGCGCTGGCGATGTCGCGATGCTCGTCGACCACGTCATGCACTTCGCGCAGGCGCGCGGCGAGCATCTTGTTGTCTTCGCGCAGCTCGGCCAGCATGTCGAGCGGATCGACGTATTCGGCGTCGTTGTCCTTGATGCGCTGGATGCGCGCGATGTGGCCGATCGAACGCAGCGTGGAGCCGCCGATCTTGCGGATGCGTTCGGCGATCGGATCGGCCATCGCGTAGATCTGGTCGGACTGTTCGTCGAGCAGCAGGTGGTAGTCGCGGAAATGCGGCCCGCTCATGTGCCAGTGGAAATTCTTCGTCTTCAGGTATAGCGCGAACACGTCGGCGAGGATCGCATTCATGCCTCCGGCGATGTCCTTCGACGCCTTCGGCGCGAGGTCGGACGGCGTGACCAGCGGAGCGACGCGGCGGCGCTTCAGCTCCTCCTTGCGGTCGTCTTTGCGGTCATCTTTCTTGGCGGTGGTCTTCTTGGCCATGCGGGCAGTTCCTCGTCGGTTGAAGTCGAGATGGGCGGCACTATTTCGGTAGTCGCGGCGTTCCGTCGCGCCGGCGTTTCGCGGTCGCTGCTGCGTCCACGCCGATACTATCGCTTCACTGCGTCGAATGCTGGATGCTGGCCGTATCCGGCGTGCTGCGGAAGCGTTCCAGCCGCGCCTGCAGCAATGCTTGCCGATCGCTGCGGTGCGGTCGAAGATGCGCCCGATGCGGACGCAGGAAGATCATTCGACGGCCGTCGTCCGGGCCTTCGCACGGACGACGAAACCCCTCTCCAAGCCCGACAGGAATTAAAAATGTCCACTTCTGCAAATGCCAGCGCCTCCGGCCAGTTCAAGATCGGCGGCGACCTCACGATCAATCGCCTCGGCTTCGGCGCGATGCGCATCACCGGCAAGGGCATCTGGGGCGACCCGCCGGACCCGGCCGGCGTGCGCGCGACCCTGAAGCGCGTGCCCGAACTCGGCATCAATCTGATCGACACCGCCGACAGCTACGGTCCGAACGTCAGCGAGGATCTCATCGGCGAGGTGCTGCATCCGTACAAGAACCTGGTCATCGCGACCAAGGCGGGCCTCACACGCCAGGGGCCGGATATCTGGCTGCCGCTCGGCCGGCCGGAGTACCTGCGCCAGTGCGTGCTGATGAGCCTGCGCCGGCTCAAGCTGGAACGCATCGACCTGTGGCAGCTGCACCGCATCGATCCGAAGGTGCCGCGCAGCGAACAGTTCGACGCGATCGCCTCGATGCAGAAGGAAGGCCTGATCCGCCACGTCGGCCTGAGCGAGGTCAACGTCGAGGAGATCGAGGCCGCGCGCAAGCACTTCACGGTCGCCACCGTGCAGAACCTCTATAACCTGGCCAATCGGCAGAGCGAGAAGGTGCTCGACTACTGCGACCAGCACGGCATCGGCTTCATTCCCTGGTTCCCGCTGGCCGCCGGCGAGCTGACCGGGCCGGGCTCGGTGATCGCCGGCGTCGCTGCGCGCCACCAGGCGAGCAACGGCCAGGTCGCACTCGCCTGGCTGCTCAAGCGCTCCAAGGTGATGCTGCCGATTCCGGGGACGAGCAGCGTCGGTCATCTGGAAGAGAACGTCGCCGCGTCTTCGCTGCAGTTGTCCGATGCGGATTTCGCGGCGCTCGACAAGCAGGGTGCGCACGCTTGATGTCGTGAGGTGGGCGCGTTCGATCCGAAGCGGCGTTCGCTACGTCGTCGATCTTCGCCGACGCCGCTCACGCCCGCCTGAGGGCATGCCCGCGCACGCGGGCATGCATTGACGGGCTTGCCCTGGAAAGCGCAATGGATTCCCGCGTTCGCGGGAATGACGGCTGTGGGTGGGCTCGATAGTGAGCAACTACCAGCGACACCCACAGCACCCATGGCGCCATCGACGCCATCGACCCTCACGCCCTCCTGACGTCATGCCCGCGCACGCGGGCATCCATTGAATGGGTGGCGGCGTTCCCGTCCGCGCAGGACCGGCCTCACGCAGGACTGGCCGCGGCCCAGGGCTCGGCGATCGGCGAAGGTCGCCGATCGGCAAACCCCGCGACGCTGCGTTCGAGGCAGCCTCGCGCAACCCGTCCGTACGCTGCATTGCAGCGATGTCCATACGGTTCATTGCATGAACGCGCCCTCACGCCCGCTTTCGTTCATCTTCGTGCAATAAATGCAACGCACTCGACATTTCGGGTCGTGACTTGCGCTTTGTAAGGTTCGCGTAAGGAACTCGGTGCTATAGCCCGTAAGCGGGTTGCCGATAGGGAATCTCGATGCACGGTCGCACTCACGACGGTTCATTGCGTGGGCCGCCGGTGGCACGCGTCGCCCAGCGACGCCGTGCCGCTCGTGTTTGCGGACGGGGCACTCGCCGAGACATCGCAACAATCCTTGAGCACTTGGAGGTAATGAGCCCACGCAACCACGCGTAGACCGTCGGAGAAGCGGCATCAGACCGCGACCGCACGGCGCACGCACATCCGAAACCAGCATATTGAGGGAGTCAGTAATGCTTAGATCAAGACAGATCCTGCGCGGTGCCGCATTGTCGGCCGCCGTCGTCGTCGCCATCGGTGCCGTCACGGCACAGGCGACTTCTGCGGTCAACGCCGCGCCAGCAGCAGCAACGAACGGACGCAGTTTCGCGTCGAGTACCGATACGACGATCGCCAAGGTCACCCCGACCGTCGAACTCCGGCGCGGCGAAAGTTTCGCCGGTGTAGTGCCGCAGACCGAACCGGTGCATATCGAAGTCGCCTTGAGCCTGCGCAATCGCGCCCAGCTCGACAGTTTCATCCAGGCCAGCCGCAGCGCGGCATCCGGCCTCGCACCTCTCACGCAGGACCAGTTCGCCGCGCAGTACTCGCCGACCCAGGCGAGCGCCAGGCAGGTCGCCGACTTCCTGACCAAGTCCGGTTTCAGGAACGTCTCCATCGCACCGAACCGCTTGCTGGTCTCGGCCGACGGCACCGCGGACATCGCCCAGTCGGCGTTCCACACCACGCTGGCGCGCGTGACGACCGCTGACGGTCGCGAAGCGTTCGCCAACACCTCCCCGGCGTATGTGCCTGCCGCGCTGCAGGACACCGTGCTGGCCGTGCTCGGCCTGCAGACGGTGCACCAGGGACACACGATGCACGCGCAGGTGCCGGATGCAGTGACCGGCCACAATCCGCTGGAATGGTCGTCGATCTATGGCGGCACCGGCGTCGCGACCGGCGCGGGCGTCACCGTCGGCATCATCACCCAGGGCAAGGTCACGCAGTCGATCACCGACTTCGCCACCTTCATCTCGCAGAACGGCCTCGCCTCGGTGCCGATCCAGACGGTCACCGTCGGTTCGACCAGCACCGACGCCAGCGGCGTCGCCGAGTGGGACATCGACAGTCAGGATGCGCTCGGCATGGCCGGTGGCCAGTTGTCGAAGATCATCTTCTACAACATCCCGACCCTGTCCACGGCCAACCTCGTCGCCGGCTTCAACAAGGCCGTCACCGACAACGTGACCAAGATCATCAACGTGTCGATCGGCGGTTGCGAAACCAGCGCGAAAGACGGTGCCAACGCAGCCGGCGACCAGGTGTTCGCCCAGGCCGTCGCGCAGGGGCAGACGTTCTCGATCTCGACCGGTGACAGCGGCGCCGACGAATGCGGCGATGGCGGCACCACGCCGAGCTGGCCGGCCAACTCGCAGTACGTGATGGCGATCTCCGGCACCACGCTCAACGCCTCGACCACCACCTGGACGAGCGAAGTGGTGTGGAACACGCTGGCCGCCGGCAACGGTGCGACCGGCGGCAGCCAGAGCCTGTTCGAGCCGAAGCCGAGCTGGCAGACGCTGTGGTCCGGTCCGCGTCGCGGCGTTGCCGACGTCGCGTTCTCGGGCGATCCGAACAGCGGTGCGAAAATCGTCCTCAACGGCGGCTCCGCGCAGTACGGCGGCACCAGCCTTGCGGCACCGATCTTCGCCGGCCTGTGGGCGCGCGTGATTGCGGTGAAGGGCACCAGCGTCGGCTTTGCCGGACCGCTGGTGTACCAGCTGCCGGCGGGCGACTTCCATGACGTGACCTCGGGCAACAACAACGGCTCGACCGCCGGCCCGGGCTACGACCTGGCGACCGGTCGCGGCAGCATCATCCTGAGCAGCGCGATCACGCACATCGGCGGCGGCAGCGGCGGCAACGTGCCGCCGGTCGCGAACTTCACGTTCACGACGAACGCCCTGGCCGCGACCTTCACCGACAGCTCGAGCGACAGCGACGGCACCATCAGTTCGCGCGCGTGGACCTTCGGCGACGGCGGTACGTCGACGGCAACCAGCCCGAGTCACACCTACGCGACGGCTGGTACCTACAGCGTGTCGCTGACGGTCACCGACAACGGCGGTGCGACCAACACCAAGACGCAGTCGGTCACGGTCAGCAGCGGTGGCGGCGGCGGTTCGACGCAGTTGCTCGGCAACACCGGCTTCGAGACGGGCACCACGCCGTGGACCGGTACGACGGCCGATATCTGCACGACCAGCTGCGGCAGCCAGACGCCGCATGCCGGCACGCACTTCGTGTGGCTCGACGGTTATGGCACGACGCACAGCGAGAACATCGCGCAGCAGATTGCGATTCCGGCCGGCAACACCTCGGCGACGCTGCAGTACTACCTGCACATCGACACCGCCGAGACGACGACCACGACCGCGTACGACACGCTGAAGGTGCAGGTGCTCAACACCTCGGGCACCGTGCTGGCGACGCTGTCGACGTACTCGAACCTCAACAAGAACACCGGCTATGCCGTGCACACGAACAGCCTGGCCGCGTACATCGGCCAGACCGTCGTGATCAAGTTCCTGGGGGCCGAGGATTCGTCGCTGCAGACCTCGTTCGTGATCGACGACGTCACCTTGACGGTGCAGTAGAAAAACGGCGCGGCTGCCTGGTGCAGCCCCACCGCTGAGTCGAACGCGAGGGCCGCGCAATGCGGCCCTCGCTTTTTTTCATCCGGGGATTCGAATCCGCCGCCGGCTGGCGCAGCTGCCTGGCAGGGAATGCGTCCGCTCGCTCGCTTCGCCAGGTTTCAACGCGCCGCGTGCATCGCGCGATGCAGATCGCCGCCTAGGCGCCTTCGAAGCGGTTCGCGTCGCGGTTCTTGCGTACGCGCGACGGATCCCAGATGCGTCCGTTCATCGCGATGTAGACGCCGTCGGGCAGGGTCTGCACGGCGCCGACGGCGCAGCCGATGTTGAACACCGCGTCCGAGCCCTTGAACAGGGCCGGATTGAGCGCGCCGGTCAGTATCACGACCTTGCCGGCGAGTCCGGCCAGTGCCTGCGCGGTCTCGACCATGGTGTCGGTGCCGTGCGTGACCAGGATGTGCCGGTGCGTCTGTTTCTCGATCGCCGCGCGGACCTGCGCGCGATCGCTGTCGTCGATATGCAGGCTGTCCTTGCGCAGGACCGGCACGACATCGAACGAGAACGCGACGCCGAGCGCCTCGAGGATCTCGCCGATCTGCGGCGCGCCGATTTGAAAAGTGGATTTGTCGTCGAAGTAGATCTTGTCGATCGTGCCGCCGGT
>DASWPR010000247.1:0-1847 GCA_036398455.1 Dokdonella sp. | reverse complement strand
TTCGATTAGAGCAGCGGGCAGGAACTTTCGCGCACGACCAGGCGAGCCGGCGCGATCGTGCGGGTGATGGCGAGGTCGGGATCGCCGACGCGCGCGAGAATGCGTTCGGCCGCCTGGCGGCCGCGTGCGCGCGGGTCGGTTGCGATCGTCGTCAGCGGCGGCAGGCTGACCGCGGCTTCCGGAATGTCGTCGAAGCCGACGACGACGAAATCCTGGCCGGGCCGGCGTCCGCGCGCGGCCAGTCCCAGCTGCAGCCCGAGCGCGACCGCATCGTTGTAGCAGACCGCCGCGGTCGGCGCCGGATCGCGCACGAACAGCGCGCCGACCTGGCGCGCCGCCTCCAGCCGCGTCGGCGCCGTTTCGATCAGCCACTGCGGCTCCGGCACGATGGCTGCGGCGGCCATCGCATCCAGATAGCCGTCGCGGCGTTCACGGCATGAACTCGAATCGCGATGGCCGCCGAAGAACGCGATGCGCCGATGTCCGAGCGCGAGCAGGTGTTCGGTCGCCAGGCGCGTGCCGCGGCGATTGTCGAGCGCGAGCACGTCCCACTCGCCAGCGCCGAGTTCGCGGTTGAACACCAGCAGCGGCGTATGCGCGCCGACCAGGCGCGCGATCGCTTCGCCATCGCTGCCTTCGGCCGGCGACAGGATGATGCCCGCGGCCGCGTGTTCGAGCATCGAGGCGAGCACGGCGCGCTGGCGCTCGACCGACTCGCCGGTGCTGCCGAGCAAGGTGACGCAGCCGGCTGCGGCCAGGGCTTCGTCGACGCCGGCGGCGAACTCGGCAAAGTACGGATTGGACAGATCGTTGACGATCAGCGCGACGCTGGAGGACGTGCGCTGGCGCAGATTCGCCGCGGCGCGGTTGTAGACGTAGCCCTGGCGCGTGATCTCCGCTTCGACCCGCTGCCGCGTGCTGCTGCGCACGAGCGGGCTGCGCTGCAGCACCAGCGACACGGTCGCCGGCGACACGCCGCAGCCCTGTGCGATGTCGCGCAGGGTGATCTTGCGGCGGCTGGTCGAACGTCGGGGCATGATTTGTATCGTTCCAAATGGCGGATGCTGTGCATGTAACGCTTACATTGCATCCTGCGACGCAGCATGAACAGGCCGGACGCGCGTGTTAGCGTCGCACAATTGTATCGATCCAATTGTTCTGGCCGAGGCCGTCCCATGTCGATGATTGTTTCGCGCGAGCAGCCGGACGCGCCGTCCATGCCGGCGTTCGCCGGACCTTTCCGGGCCGGATGCGCGGCCGGGCGTTCGCCGGCCCATGCGTGGCGCCATGCGCTGGGTGGCATGTCCGCCGCGGGAATCGCCATCGCCGCCGCGGTTCTGCTGTCGCCCGTGGATACGCGCGCCGCCGATGTCGCCGCCGCCGATCGTGCCTATGCCGCAGTGGACCCATTCATCGGTACCGGCGGCGAAGGCCATACCTTCCCCGGCGCGGTGGTGCCGTTCGGCATGATCCAGCTGAGCCCGGACACGCAGCTGAAGTCGCGCAAGGAGGGCTATGGCTGGGCGGCCGGCTACCGCTACGACGACGACACCATCTTCGGCTTCTCGCACACGCATTTCTCCGGCACCGGGCATTCCGATCTCGGCGACGTGCTGACCATGCCGATCGCCGGCGAGGTCAACCTCGAACCCGGCGACGCCAGGCAGCCGCGCAGCGGCTATTACTCGCAATTCAGCCACGCCGACGAACGCGCCGAACCCGGCTACTACGCGGTCACGCTGACCGACTACGGCATCCGCGCCGAGTTGACAGCTGGCGAGCGCGTCGGCGTGCATCGTTATACCTTTCCACAAGGCAAACCCGCGCACGTGCTGATCGACCTGCGC
>DASWPR010000246.1:0-3142 GCA_036398455.1 Dokdonella sp. | reverse complement strand
TACGTGCAGACGATCGAAGCCGCGTTCGAGCGACTCCACCGCGGCGCGATCGACCAGGCGGCTGCCGTCGCTGATCGCATCGACCAGCGATTCCATCGCATGGCTGAGGTCGCCGATCGGCGCCAGCCCGGCCATGCGCGCGCCGCCCTTCAGCGTGTGCAGGTCGCGTTGCAGGCCGGCAATGTGCGTGCGGTCGTGCGGCGCGGCGCGCAGCCCGGCGACGAGCGTATCGGAGTGATCGAGGATGTCTGCGCCTTCCTGCACGAAGATGTCGAGCAGATCGTCGTCGACGTCGAGCGCTTCGAGCGGGCCATCCGGCTGCGGGTCGTCGGCCAATGCCGGCGCCTCGGCGCCAGCCAGCGGCGCTGCGGCAAGCGGCTCGGCGGGCGGCGCTTCGCGCAACGGCGCGTGCAGCATGGCGACCGGTTCTTCGGCCACGGATTTTTCAACCACGGGCTCGTCATGAAAGACGTTCTCGACACGCGCGGACGGCGGCTCCGCGATCGCGGGTGTCGCCGGCTCCGGCATGGAAGCGTCGAACGCTTCCAGTTCGGCCGCATCGATGAAGGCAGGCAAGCCGCCGAAAACCGCTTCGGACGCAGCATTGCCGACGACATCCGTTGTCGCCTCATGATCGTCGCGCACGGCCGGCGTCGCGCCGACGTCGAAACCCGCCAGCGAAGCGATCAGGTCCGCGGGAATCGGCGTATCGAGCGGCGAATGGACGGTATTGCCGGTCTGCGTGCCGAAGCTGCCGTTCATCCAGTCGCCGGTGATGTCGGTCGCGAGGTCCGGCAGAGTGGCGGTCGGGCGCTCGGGTTCGCCGCCGGGCGCACTGTCGACGCCTTGCGTCGTGTGCGTGTCGGCGTCGGCCTCGCTATACAGATGCAGTGAAAGTTCCGGCTCGGGCAAGGCGTCGCGCAGCACTGCCACGCGCGCGGCCAGTGCCGCGGAGTCCGGCAGATCGGGGCGGCGCGCTTCCAGGCGCTGCATCACGTCGCGCGTCAGGTCCACCGTCTCGCGCAACACGGCGAGGCCTTCCGTACTGGGCACGCCGACGACGCCGCGCAGTCGCTTGACGTAGCTCTCCAGCGGAGACAGCACGTCGCCGATCGACGGAATATCGACCATCGCAATGGCGCCGTTCAAGGTATGCACGGCGCGCAGCAGCGGTTCGCTCGCGCGCACCGGCTGGGTCGCGCAGCGCGTGAGGTAGTCTTCGATCACGCCGAGGTGCGCGCTGACCTCGCTTTGCAGGATGTCGAACAGGACCGGATCGATATTCGGCAGCGGCCCGGCGATGATCTCCGACGACGACGTGCCGAAAGCGCTCTCGTCGAAAGCGAGATCGCCGAAGTCGGCCTCGCCCGTCAGATTGGTTGCGCTGCGTATGTCATCCGTCAGCGACGGCAGTTCCGCGGAGGCCAGCGGCACGCGTCGGCGCACGATGCGCTTGACCTTGCGCGTGGCCGTCGCCTGCGCCGGAAGCCAGGCTTCCTCGCCACTCGCCAGGCGATCGGCCGTGTCCATGATGCCGGCAATATTCGCGTTGCCGCCGCTGCTGCCGCGCAGCGCGC
This sequence comes from Dokdonella sp., assembly GCA_036398455.1. Lineage (GTDB taxonomy): Bacteria > Pseudomonadota > Gammaproteobacteria > Xanthomonadales > Rhodanobacteraceae > Dokdonella_A. The sequence continues at coordinate 1,565 of DASWPR010000246.1, read as the reverse complement.
CGAGCAGACTCGGGATGGCTTCCACGGCGTGGTCGACCAGGGCGACGACTGCGCTTCCCGGCGCAACGCTGCTGTCGAGCACGCGGTTGAGCAGGCTCTCGACCTTCCAGCTGAACTCGCCGAGCGCGAGGGCGCCGACCAGACGGCCGGAGCCTTTCAAGGTGTGGAACGAGCGGCGGACCGGCTTTAACTCCTCGAGGTTGTCGACATCGCGTTTCCACGCCGGCACCTGCCGGCGCAGGTTGCCGAGTTCCTCTTCGACTTCCTCGATGAAGACTTCGCGGATGTCGTCGTCGATCTCGCCGCCGCCCGCCGTCTGAAACCCTTGTGCGGGAACCTGCTCGAGCGCTACCTCTTCTTCGATTTCTTCCTCGACCTCGGTCCAGCCGAACGCATCGGCGGGTTCCGCGTCGGCATGACCGGTCTCGGCGAAACGCAGGCCGGACAGATCGTGCTCCGCGGGTGCCGACGATTCGGTCGCGCCGACGATGAGGTCGTGCAGGTCTTTCCCGGGCGCAATCTCGACGCTCGGCAGGCTCGCGTGCACCGACTCGTCGGCAGTGCCGACGGGGTCGATTCCGCCGTACGCCAGAGCCGCTGCGGCCTGCAGGTCGAAACTGGCGGATGGATCGGCAGGCGACGCAGGCGGCGCGGGCGCCGCCGAAGCCGCAGCATCGATCGGCGCATTCGTCGGCGGCGCGGGGTTGCCACCGCCGCCGCTGCCACCGCCGCCGGGCAGATCCGGCAATGGACGCTCCGGAGCCGACGCGAGCGGCCAGTAGCCGAGCGACTCCAGGCTGTCGCGCGCGACATCGAGAATCTTTTCGCGATTGCGGCGCTGCTCGCGCGTGGCTTCGAGGTAATACTCGATCGCTGCGAGCGCATCGGCCAGCTTGTCCATCTGCTCGGCGGTCGGCACGCGGCGATGCGTGATCAGCTCGACCTCGACGAAACGGACGATGGCCGTCATCAGCTGTGCCGCCTCGGCCAGCCCGAGCATGCGCAGGGCGCCGGCGATTTCTTCCAGCAGGCGTGGAATCTGGTCGACGCGCGCGTGGTCCCACGGCGATTCGATGAACGCGATGATGTCGTGCTTGGCCTGCTGGATGTTGACCGCGGCCTCGCGCATCAGCGCATCGAGAATCTTGCGCACCTCGGCCTTGGGCAATTCGAGCGCGCCGTCGCCGGTGGCGTCGCTGTCGCTGCCGGCACCGAGGCGTTCGATGTGATCGTCCAGCGACGCCTCGACGTAGAGCAGCGCGCCGGCGACGTCGAGCAGAGCGCCCTCGTCGACCGCGCGGCGCCGTTGCGCCATTTCCTGCACCACGTCGCGCTGCTCGCTGACCACGCGCCGCGGCACGCCGAGACCGAGCATGCCGAGCGTGTCGCCGACGCGGTCGAGCACTTCGACCTGGCCGAGTAGCTCGCCCGGATCGGTGTTGCGGCTGCGCAGGAAGATGTCGAGCGCTTCCTTGACGCGCAGCAGATCGTCTTTGATCGCACTGGAAACCGTACCGAGCAGGTTGCGGTTGCGCCCGGTCATCGATCCTTGCGCGTGCTGCAGT
>DASWPR010000245.1:0-2250 GCA_036398455.1 Dokdonella sp. | reverse complement strand
TTCGCGCGCACGCTGGTCGACATGATCCGTCGCAAGGGCTATCGCGCGCTCGCCGCGGGCGACGGCGAATCGGGCCTGTACCTGGCGCGCGAATTCCGTCCGACCGGCATCCTGCTCGACGTGATGCTGCCCGGCATCGATGGCTGGGCCGTCATCGAGCGCCTCAAGCACGACCCCGTGACCCGGCGCATTCCGGTGCATTTCATTTCGGCGACCGACGAGGCGGCGCGCGCGCGCGAACTCGGCGCGGTCGGCTTCCTGACCAAGCCGGTCGAGCGCGATGCCGTGCTGAGTGCCTTCGAACGCCTGCTGCAATCGTCGGCGGGCAGCCACCGCCGCATGCTGCTGATCGACGACGACGAGGATTCGCGCCTCGCCATCTCGCGCCTGCTCGCCTCCGACAAGGTGCAGATCACCGAAGCGGGCTCGGCCGAAGAGGCGCTCGAACTGCTCGACGACGCCAGCTTCGACTGCATCGTGCTCGACCTCGGCCTGCCCGGCATGAGCGGCTTCGAGTTCCTCGAAGTGGTCAGCCAGCGCCCCGGCACGCTGCCGCCGATCGTGATCCATTCCGGGCGCGAGCTCAGCCGCGAGGAGAGCGCCAAGCTGCGCCAGTACACCGACAGCATCGTGATCAAGGGCACGCGCTCGCTCGAGCGCCTGCTCGACGAAGTCAGCCTGTTCCTGCACAGCGTGCGCAAGAACGCACCGGCGCGCGTCATGCGCGACATCGACAGCGGCCTCAGCGGGCGCACGGTGCTGGTCGTCGACGACGACATGCGCAACATCTTCGCGCTGTCGAAGATCCTGCGCGAGAAAGGCCTCAGCGTGGTGATGGCGCAGGACGGCCACAAGGCGCTGCGCCAGCTGGAGGAAAACAAGTCGGTCGAGATCGTGCTGATGGACATCATGATGCCCGGCATGGACGGCTACGAGACGATGCGCGAGATCCGCAAGCATCCGGGCCACGCCAAGCTGCCGATCATCGCGGTGACCGCCAAGGCGATGAGCGGCGACCGCGACAAATGCCTCGAGGCGGGCGCGAACGACTATCTCGCCAAGCCGATCGATATCGACAAGCTGCTGTCGATGATGCGCATCTGGCTGCACGCGTAGCTCATGGCACGCCCGGATATCGAGGACGTCGAAGTCGAGCTGTTCGTGCGCGCACTGCAGCTGCGCCACGGCTACGATTTCAGCCGCTATGCACCGGCGTCGTTCAAGCGGCGCGTCCTCAACCTCGCCTCCAACACCGGCTGCCGCACGATCACCGAGCTGACCAGCCGGCTGCTGCGCGAGGATGCGCTGGTGCCCGACGTCATCGCCGGGCTGTCGGTGCCGGTGTCGGAAATGTTCCGCAATCCATCGGTGTTCCGCGCGCTGCGCGACGAAGTGTTTCCGGTGCTCGACTCCTACCCGATCATCAACATCTGGCAGGCCGGCTGCGCGTTCGGCCAGGAGGTCTACTCGCTGGCGATCCTGCTCGAGGAAGCCGGCCTGTACGAGCGCTGCCAGATCTTCGCGACCGACTTCAGCGACGCCGCGCTGGTACGCGCGCAGGAAGGCATCTTCCCGACGCGCGATGCGCGCGCCTATTCGGAGAACTACCTCGCCGCCGGCGGCAAGCGTTCGCTGTCGGACTACTACCATGCGCGCTACGAGTTCATGAAACTGGACGAGCGCCTGCAGCGCAACGTCACCTTCGCCAACCACAACCTGGTCTGCGACGGCGTGTTCTGCGAGGCGCACCTGATCCTGTGCCGCAACGTGCTGATCTATTTCACCGACGTGCTGCAGGATCATGCCCTGTCGCTGTTCCGCGACAGCCTGGTGCGCAATGGCTTCCTCTGCCTCGGCAACCGGGAAAACATCGATTTCGCGTCGTCCGCGCGCCAATTCACCGCGGTCAATGCGCGTGAACGCATCTACCGCAAGCACACCGATGCCGTATGAGCGCCCCCTCGAAAGCGGTCGTCATGGGGTGTTCGGCCGGCGGCATGAGCGCCCTGCGCACGGTGCTCGCCGACGTGCGCAGGGACTTTTCCTGGCCGATCCTGGTCGTCTGCCATACCGGCTCGGAGGACGTGACCACGTTCTGCGACCTGATCGGCATGGCCAGCGCGCTGCCGGTGCGCGAGGCGCGTGAGCGCCACCTCGCGCTCGCGGGCATCGTCCATGTGGCGCCAACCGGCTATCATCTGCTGGTGGAACAGGGCGGACGGTTCTCGTTGTCGGTCGACGAGCGGGTCG
>DASWPR010000244.1:0-20802 GCA_036398455.1 Dokdonella sp. | reverse complement strand
GTCGTCTTGCCGTTCGAACCGGTCACCAGTGCGATCGGCGCGTCGTGCAGGCCGCTCCAGTCGATCGCCTCCGCTTCGGGCAATGACGAAAGCGGCCACGTCTGCGAACCGGCACCGACACCGAACGACAGCGTCTCCTCGTCGATCAGGATGGTGAGGCCGCGCGACAGCGCCGCGCTCACCAGCCTCGCAAGAGCAGGCTGACGTTCGGCGCGCGCGAACGCGCGCAAGGTGTGCAGCGCCGCGTTCTCATCCCACGTCGCCGCATGGCCGGGAGCGTGAAACGCACGTGCAGCGGGCAGATCTTTGGGCGCCGCCGCGAGCAGGGCCGACAGCAGCGCCCACTCGTTGACCTCGGTCGCCGTGTACAGCTGGTCGAGCGGCGCGGCGAGCGCGAGCGAAGCGCCGCTGGCATGCACGCGCGCGATGACGGCAGCGTCCGGCCAGCCGAGTGCCGCGCGCATGCGCTGCACGCGCGCGCGCCATTCGTCCAGCACGGCTTCGTCGATGTCGACGCCGACGGTTTCGAGTACCGCGCCGACATCGGCGAAGTAGAGGTTGCAACCGGTGAGGCGGCGCGAATCGTCGAACGGCAGTGAAACGGGCTGCGCGTTCAGTCTTCGCCCTCCCGCGACAGATGGATGCCGCGCTCGTCGCGCACGACGCCGCCGAGCGCGGCGAAGCTGGCTTCGTCGAACACCGGTTCGGCGGCGGCCGCGGACACCGCGACGGGCACTGCTGCGGGAGGCGTTTCCGCAGCGCCCTCGGGACGGAACTTGATGATCTGCTTCCACGAGCGCACGAGTGCATCGGCGAACACCAGCAGCAGGTCGCCGGGGCGCCCCATCAGCAGCGCCGCGTCGATCGCTTCCTGTTCGTCCGGGATGATCGACACGGCGTCCTTCGGCACGCCCGCGGCGAGCAGCGCCTTCGACATGATGCCCGGCACCTCGTCGCCGTCGCGGCCGCGCAATGCATCGTCGCGGCGGCAGATGTAGTGGTCGAAGCGGCCGGCGACCGCGTCGGCGATCGCGACCAGGTCTTCGTCGCGGCGGTCGCCCGGACCTGCCAGCACCACGATGCGCCGGCCGGTCACGTCGAGGCGCTGCGCGAGGTCGGCCATCACCGAGACGGCATGCGCGTTGTGACCGTAGTCGAACAGCACCTTGAACGGATGTTCGCTGTATACGTTCATGCGGCCGGGCGCCTGGAAGAACGTGGTGTCGAACGTGCGCAGGCCCTGGCGGATCGCATCGAGCTTGATGCCGAGCGCGAACGCCGTCGCCGCCGCAAACATCGCATTCTGTACATTGTGCAGCGCACGGCCTTCCAGCGTGGCCGGAATCAGATGCGTCCACAGCAGCGGGATATGGCTGCCCTTGTCGTACAGCGTGATCATCGCGCCGTTGACGCCGGCTTCGAGCGCGCAGGCGCGTCCGCCCGCGCGCACGTGCTCGCGCACCAGCGCGTGCGATGGATTCATCGTCACGTAGCAGATGACTTTCGCATCGGTGTAGCCGGACATCTTCAGCACGTTCGGATCGTCCGCATTCAATACCGCGCAATCCTGCGCGACTTCGATGACGATACGTTTCACTTCGGCGAGCTGGTCGAGCGTGTCGATGCCCTTCATGCCGAGATGATCGGACTGGATATTGAGCACCGCGCCGACATTGACCTCGCGTACGCCCATGCCGGCGCGCAGCAGGCCGCCGCGCGCGGTTTCCAGCACGGCGATGTCGATATGCGGATCGGACAGCACCATGCGCGCCGACACCGGCCCGGTCATGTCGCCTTCGACGGTGCGCTGGCCGTCGATGTAGACGCCGTCGGTGGTGGTCAGGCCGGGCGTGTAGCCGGCCATCTTGGTGATGTGCGCGAGCATGCGCGCGGTGGTCGTCTTGCCGTTGGTGCCGGTGATCGCCGCGATCGGCACGCGCGAGGGCGTACCGGTCGGGAACAGCATGTCGATGACCGGACCGGCGGCGTCGCGAGGCGTGCCTTCGCTCGGCGCCACGTGCATGCGGAATCCCGGTGCTGCGTTCACTTCGCAGATGCCGCCGCCGACGGTCTTGTAGCTTTCGGCGATGTTCGGCGAGAGGAAATCGACGCCGCCGACATCGAGCCCGATCGCACGGATCGCACGCACCGCCATGTCGCGGTTGTCCGGATGGATGATGTCGGTGACGTCGGTGGCGGTGCCGCCGGTCGAGAGGTTCGCGGTCGAACGCAGGTAGACGATCTCGTCGGACTTCGGCACCGAGGCGGCCGTGTAGCCGACGCGGTCCATCATCATGCTTGCCTGCGCATCGAGCTCGAGCCGCGTCAGCACCTTCTCGTGACCGACGCCGCGGCGTGGATCGCGGTTCACGACCTCCACGAGTTCAGCGATCGTGCTCGCCCCGTCACCCACGACGTGACCCGGCGTACGCTTGGTCGCAGCGACGAGCTCGCCGTTGACGACGAGCAGGCGGTGATCGTCGCCGCTGACGAAATTCTCGACGATGACCGAGCGCGAATGTTCGCGTGCGGCGGCGAAGCCGGCGCTGACGTCCTCGTCGTTCATCAGGCGGATCGAGATGCCGCGGCCGTGGTTGCCGTTGTAGGGTTTTGTCACCACCGGGAAACCGAGCCGGCGTGCTGCGCGCAACGCCGCTTCTTCGCTCTGCACGAGTTCCTGCTTCGGCACCGGCAGGCCGAGCGAGGCGAGAATCTTGTTGGTCTCTTCCTTGTCGCTGGCGAGTTCCACGGCGATGTGCGGCGTCTTGCCGGTCACCGTCGCCTGGATGCGCTGCTGGTACTTGCCGTGGCCGAGCTGCACCAGCGACTGGTCGTTGAGACGCAGCCACGGGATGCCGCGTTCTTCGGCGGCGCGCACCAGCGAAGCCGTCGACGGACCGAGCGCACGGCGCTGCGCGTAGCGGATGAATTCGTCGCGCGCGACCGGCCACTGCCAGTCGTCGGGAACGCTGCCGCGCGAACGCAGTTCCGGCGGCAGCAGCGAGTTCAGCAGGCGCAGGCCGAGCTCGCCGGCGGCGATGCCTTCCTCGCGCTGCGCATATTCGTAGACGACCGAATACACGCCGGGTTTGTCGACGCTGCGCGTCTTGCCGAAGGTGACGTCCTCGCCGGCGACGTTCTGCAGTTCGATCGCGACGTGCTCCAGCACATGGCCGAGCCAGGTGCCCTCGCCTTCGCGCATGCGCCGGATGAAGCCGCCGGGTTCGCGATACGAACAGCCGTGCTCGGCAAGCCCCGGCAATGCGGCGACGAGACCGTCGACGAAGACGGTGCCCAGATGTGCGGTCGGCCACTGCTCGAGTTCACCCAGGTCGAGTTCGAGCCGGATGACCGGGAAGTGCGCATACAGCGAGGGACCGACGAAGACCGAACGATCGAGTATGCGCATGCTGGAACCTCCTGAAGATCACCTAAGGATTCACTGCGGGACCTGCGATTTCCGTTTCGCCGGCGCCGCTGAAACGGAACTCCATCCCGCCACTCGATACATCCTTTTCGTCATTCCTTTACTTTCGTCATTCCACCGACCGAGCAACTCCATCGCGATGACCGTCACCCTCTGTCGTCATTCCCGCGAACCCGGGAATCCGCACACTCCCTGCCATCTCATTCATTCGTCATTCCCGCGAAAGCGGGAATCCATCTGCTTTGCCGACAATCAAAATGGATTCCCGCTTTCGCGAGAATGACGACGTCGAAGCAGCGTTCCAGCGTCGTGCCGACCCGTCGACACGCCCCTCACCCCTTTACCGCGCCTGCTTCGACACCGCCAGCGTGCCTTCCGAACCTTGCCACCTCTTTCATCCGTCATTCCCGCGAACCCGGGAATCCGCACAATCCCTGCCATCTCATTCATTCGTCATTCCCGCGAAAGCGGGAATCCATCTGCTTTGCCGACAATCAAAATGGATTCCCGCTTTCGCGGAAATGACGGCTTGAAGGGAGCTTGCCATGAGCGCGCAGGCTTGCCGACAGACACTGCCGCAACCGTTCAATGCGTCTGCTTCGACACCGCCAGCGTGCCCGCCGATGCATTTCGCGTCTGCAGGTTGAACGTCGCCCCGGCGACGAGGATATGTACTTTGAGGCCCAGCAGGCAGACCGGCTGGTCCTCGCCGGCCTGGTCCATCGATGAGAACTGCAACTCGCCGGCATCGACGACAGTGACCGCGCCGCTGCCTTCGACTTCGAGCACGTTGTCCGGGCGGATGAACGCGGCGGTGTCCTCGTCGAGGCCGATGCCGATCGCGAACGGATTGTAGGCGAGCGCGGCGAGCAGACGGCCGAGACGATCGCGCTGGCGGAAGTGCTGGTCGATGACGAAGCGGTTGGTCAGGCCGAGGCCGGGCGCCAGGCGCACGCTGCCGCTGGTCGGCGACGAGCCTTCCCTGCCGGATGCGATCATGTGTTCGCTGAGGATGCTCGCGCCGGCGCTGGTGCCGCCGACATGCACGCCGCTGGCGTTGCGCGCGCGGATCAGCTGGGCGATCGGCGTGCCGCCGAGCATGGTCGCGATGCGCAGCTGGTTGCCGCCGGTGAAGAAGATGCCGCTGGCCTGCTCGATGCGCTGCAGGCGGTTGCGTTCCTCGGTGTCGCGGCGCGTGTCGAAATCGAGCGCGGTGACGCGGCCGGCGCCGAGTTCGGAAAAAATGTGTTCGTAGCGCGCGCCGGTATCGGCCAGCTGGCTCGCGGTCGGGATCACGACGATGTCGGCATCGGCGCCTCCGCACAAGTCGACGAAGCGCTCCAGGATGCGCGGGTCGTTCTGTTTTTCCTCGGCGCCGCCAATCGGGACGATCCAACCGCGCTCGCTGCCGTCGCGGACCTTGCTGGGACTCATGCTGCCGGATGCCTCGCCTGCTTCTGAAATATGACGATATCTCTACACGGACGCGCGGCCGCCTGCAACACGAAGCGCCCGCCGACACCATTCGTCACCGGCGCAGGGCGATCGTTTCCCAGGCCGCGACCAGCATCAGCACCGCCGTGGTGAACGCGGCGAGCGCAAGCGCGGACAGCGCATGCACGAACGGAGCGGCCACGAGCAGCAGCACGATGCCGAGCAGGTGCGACAGCGGGGGGCCGCGGCGATCATTGGTGACCCATTTGAACAGCGCGTTGCCGATCAGGTACAGCGCCGGTCCGCCGAGGATGGCCGCGATGGCGGCAGGCTCGGCATGCCCCGGATGCACCAGCGAGATCTCGTCGGCGACCGCGCAGACGATGATGCCGCCGATGATCAGCACGTGGATATACGTATAGGCAAGGCGCGCGATGCGGCCGGGATCGTCCGAGTGCGCAATGCGATGGCTCGCACGCTCGGCGCCGCTGTCGAAATAGATCCACCACATCGCCACGCTGCCGAGGAAGGCGACTACGAACGCGGCGATCGCGGTCGCGTTCCATTCGGCCTCGGCGAACGTCGCGCCCGTCACCAGCAGCGCCTCGCCGAGCGCGATGATGACGAAGGCCGCGCAACGCTCGGCCATATGCCCGCCATCGACGTCCCAGTCCGCGGTGCTCGAACGGCCAAGACCGGGCACGCGGTAGTACAGCGCCGGGCCGACCACTTCGATCAGCAGGCCGATCGCCCAGCAGACGAAGCGCGCTCCGCCATCGAGGAAGGCGCCGCCGATCCACAGCGAACCGGATGCCAGCAGCCAGACCAGGATGCGCTGGAAATTGCGCCGCCGCGCCAGCGATTCATGGCGCACGGCCCACAGGAAGAACAGCGTGCGCCCCACCTGCATGCCGACATAGGCGCCGATGAACGTCAGCGTGCGTTCGGCGAACGCCTCCGGAATCGAGGCCGACAGCACCAGCCCGCCGAGCATCAGTGCGAACAGGCACAGGCGCACCGGCGTGCGCTCCGGATCGAGCCAGTTGGTCACCCACGAGGTATAGATCCACACCCACCACACGCCGAACAGCAACAACGCGGTCTGCGCCACGCCGACCCAGTCCAGGTGCGCGAGCAGGCGATGCGAAAGCTGGGTCGTCGCGAAAGCGAAGACGAGATCGAAGAACAGCTCGACCATCGTCACGCGCCCGCCATCGCGCCCGTTGCGCGTGCGCAGGAGACTCGTGCGGCTCATGTCGGCAACACTCCTTGGTCGGATTCGGACAGCTCGACGCGTCGGCCGCGCACGTGCGCGATGTCGCGGACAATCATGAAGACGCGCCGCCTGCCGCGCGGCAGGCGGCTCATACCAGGCGACTGCGGTGCGCGGAAGCTGGCGACGCAGAGCGGTGCGGCGTCCATCCGTTCCAACATGGACATCGGCCGCGATGTCGTCCAGTCGAGGCCGCCGCCAGGATCAGTCTGCGCCAGCACCCGCCTCGAACCCATCCGCAAAAATCGTGTCGCTGTCCGCCGGTGGCGCGAAGTCGCCGGCCATCACCACTTCGATGGCGTTGTTGGTCCCCGCGATCGCCTGGTTGATCTGGTCGCCGTTGCCGCCGCAGTCGGTCGGCGCGACTTCGGGGATCGTGAAGCCGGTCTCGGCGAGGTCCAGGCCCGTGGCGGAACCGGTGCCGGCGAGTGCGATGTCGATCGGCTGGAACACGCAGGTGCCGACGCTGATCGGAATGCCGCTGATGGTCACGTGCGTGACGTTCAACTTGAGCGAGGCATTCGTCAGCGCCGCCGTGCCGTCGGGCGCGACCAGTCCGGTCGATGTGTTGGTCTGGCTCAGCGTGTAGGTGACGGCGACCGTGCCGAGGTCGGACGGGAAGCTCGTCGTGGTCTGTGGAAAGATGAAGGCGCCCTGCGAGAGCGCGCCGGTCGACGGATCGTAGGTCGAATCGCCGAACGTTCCGCCGTCGGGCAGCGCACCGGCGTTGCCGTTCACGCTCAAGGTGCCCGACACCACAAATTCGGTCGCCGCAGCCGCATGGCAAACGATCGACAGCAGCGCGGCGAGCGCGAGCGGCGCGCACGCCGGTATGCGGGGCGTGCTCACTTGGATCCTTCCGCGGTCCACTGCTTCAGCCAGGCGTTGACGGTGTCGTGCCACAGCACGCTGTTGTGCGGCTTCAGCACCCAATGGTTCTCGTCCGGGAAGCGCAGGAACTTGCTCGGCACGCCGCGGCGCTGCGCGGCGGTGAACGCGGCCAGGCCCTGCTCCAGCGGAATGCGGAAATCCTGGTCGCTGTGCACGACGAGGATCGGCGCGCGCCAGTCCTTCACGTGATCGACCGGGTTGAACTTCTCGTAGGCGGCCGGATCCTCGTACTGCGTCTTGCCGGCGTGCTCCCATTCGTCGAACCAGAGTTCCTCGGTCGAGTAGCTCATCATGCGGCTGTCGAAGACGCCGTCGTGAGCGACGATGCACTTCCACGGATCGGCCCAGTTGCCGGCGATCCAGTAGGCCATGTAGCCGCCGTAGGACGCGCCGAGTGCACAGGCGCGGTTGCGGTCGAGGAAATGGAAATCCTCCAGCGCTGCCGCCCAGCCGAGCTTGAGGTCTTTCAGCGGCGCGCCGCCCCAGTCGCCGGAGATCGCATCGGTGAATTTCTGGCCGTAGCCGGTGGAGCCGTGGAAATTGATCGTGACCACCGCGAAGCCCTGGCCGGCGTAGGTCTGCGGATTCCAGCGGTAGTGGAAGTCGTTGGTCATCGCGCCCTGCGGGCCGCCGTGGATGATGAAGGCGACCGGATACTTCCTGCCCGCCTTGTAGCCGACCGGCTTGACCACGTAGCCCTGCACCGAATCGCCGCCGGTCCCCTTGAAGGTGAAGAACTCGGCGTCGCCGAAGCGGATGTTCTTCAGGCGCTCGGCATTGAAATGGGTGACCTGCTTCAGGCCCTTGCCGCGCAGGTCGGCCGTATAGACGTCCGTCGGATGCTTGAAGTCGTTGCGTGCGACGACGATGCCCTTCCTGCCGACGTCGAAGCTCGCCACCGTGCCGCCATCGACCACGCGCGTGACCTTGCCGCTGGCGACGTCGACCGCGAACAGCGGATGCTCGCCCTTGTCGTCGCTGCTCGTGTACAGGGTCTTGCCGTCGGCCGATTCCTTCAGCGCGGACGCCGAGCGGTCCCACTGCGGATCGATTTCACGCTTCGTTCCCGTAGACAGGTCCAGCGCCCAGATGCCGAAGCGGTCGGCCTCGAAGCCGGCGCGCTTCATCGCGAGGTAGTACAGCGTCTTGCCGTTCGCCGAAGCGAGCGGAGCGCCGTCCCAGGCGAGGTTGTCCGCGGTCAGGTTTTTCGGCGCCGACGAACCGTCGGCCGGCACCGAGTAGATGTCGAAATTGGTCGACCACGGCTCGCTCCGGCCGGCGATGCGCGCATTGAAATACACGGTCGCGCCGTCGGGCGAGAACGTGTACTCGCTGTCGTCGCCGAACGGCTTGGACGGCACGTCGCCGTCGATGCCCTTGCTGAGCAGGCGCGGCTCGCCCTCGATGCGGCCGTCGCTGCCGAGATCGGTGATGAACAGCTGCGAGCGGCGGCCGTCGGACCAGCTGTCCCAGTGACGCACGAACAGCTTGTCGTAGACCTCGCCGGTGGCCTTGTCGGCCTTGGTCGCGTCGAGCTTCTTCTTGCTGCAGGCGAGCGTGTCGCAATCGGCGAACACGCCGATCGAGAGCAGCACGCGCTTGCCATCGGGGGCGAACTTGAAGTTGTCGACATCGATCGGCGACCAGGTGATCTGGCGCGCGGCGCCACCCTTGGCCGGCACCTGCCAGAGCTGGCTGGTGCCGTCTTTCGGCGCGAGGAAATACACGCCGCCGCCATCGGCTGCCCAACGCGGGCCGGAGGCGTTCAGGCTCTTCTCGGTCAGCCGCTGCGGCTTGCCGCCGCCGGCTGCAGCCACCCATATGCCGTTGAGGCCCTTGTTCGCGTCGTAGTCGGTTTCGCGCACCTGGAAGGCCACCGTCTTGCCATCCGGCGACAGCACCGGGTCGCTGACGCGGTCCATCATGACGAGATCGTGCACATCGAACGGATGCGTCGTATCGGCAAGCGCCGGCAGCGCAACCGCCAGCGCGGCGGCGACGAGGATCGTTTTCATGACAGCCCCCGAGAGTGAGAGGCGCGATGGTAAAGCCTGCCCGCCCGTCCACCAAGCGACTTCGTTCCGGTTCCGCGGATGCCGGCGGCGCCGGCCTTTACATTCTTTCGCAAGCAGCGCGCCGCTCGCCGGTAGTTTTTCAGGGCGGATGCGTGTAGACAGAACAGGAATCGATCATGCAAGGATTTGTGTCATGAAACGTTACGCATGGCTCGCCTGGGCTCTGCTGCTCCTGCCGGCGTTCGCGCAGGCCTACGATGGCTTCGTGACCGCGAACGTCAACCTGCGCGCCGGACCCGACATCGGCTATCCCGCCGTGACGATGCTGCCGGGCGGCGCGCCCGTCGCGATCCAGGGCTGCATCGACGGCTGGACCTGGTGCGACGTGATCGCCGGTCCAAATCGCGGCTGGGTCGCCGGCACCTTCGTGCAGAACCAGTACGGCGGCCAGCGCGTCGTCGTGACCGACTACGGCGCGCGCATCGGCATTCCGATCGTCGCGTTCGCGCTCGGCGCCTACTGGGACAACTACTACCGAGGCCGTCCGTGGTATGGCCAGCGCTCCAGCTGGGAACATCGCCGTTTCGGCTATCGGGCACCGCCGCGGCCACCCGGCTACCGCGGACCGCGCGGACCGATTCACGGCGGCCCGGGACACGGCTATCCGCATGGCGGCCCGCGGCCGAACCATGCGCGCGGTCCTGCACGCACGTGGCACGCAGCGCCGATGCATGGCCGCCCAGCGGCGCACCGCGCCGCGCCGTCGCACAATGGCAATGGCAATGGCAATCGCAGCGGCAATCGCGGCGGCGGCAACCACGGCAACAACCACGGCAACAACCATCATCGCAACTGATCCGTTGCCGCCCCCCTTCCTACCCCGGCTCCGACCGGGGTATTTTTTTGAGCCTGAGCACGCCGTGCGCGTGCCCGCGTGGAGACTCGCATGGCAACCGTGAGTGGCGGACTCGGCGCAGCAGCGCCTGAAGAATTTCTCGGCCACCCGAAGGGCCTCTACATCTGCTTCCTGACCGAGATGTGGGAGCGCTTCTCGTTCTACGGCATGAAGGCGCTGCTGCTGCTGTACCTGACCAAGTACCACCTGTTCAGCGACGACAACGGCTACAACCTCGTCGGCGCCTACGGCGGCCTGGTGTATGCGATGCCGGTGATCGGCGGCCTGCTGGCGGACCGCTGGCTCGGCATGCGCAAGGCGGTCGTGTTCGGCGGCATCCTGCTCGTGCTCGGCCATCTCGGCATGGCGATCGAGGGTCATCCGGCGACCAGCGCGGATGGCGTGGTCGTGCGCGACGCGCATGCGCTGCAGATTTTCTATTTCTCGCTGGCGCTGATCATCATGGGCGTCGGCTTTCTCAAGCCGAACATCTCCACCATCGTCGGCAAGCTCTACGCCGAGAACGATCCGCGCCGCGATGCCGGCTTCAGCCTATTCTACGCCGGCATCAATCTCGGCGCGACGATTTCCGGCCTGCTGTGCGGCTGGCTCGGCGAAACCTACGGCTGGGGCTGGGGCTTCGGCGCGGCCGGCATCGGCATGCTCGCGGGGCTGGCGAATTTTCTATACGGCCAGAAATACCTGCAGGGCCACGCCGAGCCGCGCGACCCGGCCGCCCTGCGCGAACGCGTATTCGGATTTCTCTCGCGCGAACATCTGATCTATCTCGGCGCGATCGCCGGGCTGTTCGTGATCTGGATCCTGATCCAGGCGCATTCGCTGTTCCTGAAGATCATCCCCGGCGTGTTCGAGCCGAGTCCCGTGCTGCTCGGCATGCACCTGGTCACTGCCTGCCTGCTCGGCGGCATCCTCTGGTTCATGTATACGCGCTGCACGAAGGTGCAGCGCGAGCAGATGTACGTGGTACTCGCCTTCATCGTGCTGTGCCTGATCTTCTTCACGCTGTACGAACAGACCTACGGTTCGTGGGTGCTGTTCTCCGACCGCGTGATGAACCATCGCGCGCTCGGGCTGGAATGGAGCGCGAGCGAGCTGACCTCGCTCGGCGCGTTCTTCATCCTGGTGCTGGCGCCGATCTTCGCGTGGCTGTGGCCGCGCCTGGAAACGCGCGGCTGGAACCCGAGCAAGCCGGCGAAGTCGGCGTATGGGCTGCTGCTGGCCGGCGTCGCGTTCCTGGTGCTGGTGTGGAGCGCGCGCAACCCCGAGGCGAACGGCCTCACCAATATCTGGTGGTTCGTGCTCGCCTACTTCGTGCTCGAAACCGGCGAGATGCTGCTGTCGCCGATCGGCCTTTCCGCGGTCACCCAGCTGTCGGTGCCGCAGGTCACCAGCCTGATGATGGGCGGCTGGTTCCTCGGTACGTCCTACTCGGAAGTGCTGGCCGCCGCGCTCGGCAAACTGTCGTCGATTGCGATCCCCGAAGGCGAAACGCTGAATGTCGCCGATGCCCTCGCGAAGTACGACGAGCTGTTCGTGTTCTCGGCCAAGATCGGCATCGGCTGCGGCATCGTCGTGCTGATCGTGACGCCGCTGATCAAGCGCTGGATGCACGGCGTGCGCTGAGCATCGCAGCCGGCCGTCGAGGCGCGCCGCCCTGGTCAATGCGCCGCGGCGCCGATGTTGCGGTCGAGGAACGCGACCACGCGCTCGAGCAGGTCCGTGCGGTTCGCTTCCTCGTAGAAGCCGTGGCCTTCGGTGCGCCGGTACAGCCACTCGTGCTCGACGTGCGCCTTGTCGAGCGCGTAGTGCAGGTTCTCGCCGTAGATCGGCGGCACGCGCGTATCGGCGCCGCCGACGATCAGCATCACCTTGGCGTGCAAGCGGTCGAGATGCGCGATCGGCGAGCGATCCCACAGCACGGCTTCGTCTTCGCCGAGCACCCGCTTCAGGTAGTTCTCGCCGTACTTCGATTGCGGGACGTCGCCGCGCCTGTACATCAGCGTGAGGTCGTACACGCCGACGTAGCCGATCGCGCAGCGATACAGGTCGGGTTCCTTCACTGCGCCTTCGAGCGCGGCATAGCCGCCATAGCTGGCGCCGAAGCTGCAGACGCGTTTCGGATCGGCAATGCCCTGCTCGATCGCCCACCGCGTCGCGTCGGTGACGTCGTCCTGCATCCTGCCGCCCCACTCGCGGTAGCCGGCGCGCTCGAAGGCGCCGCCATAGCCGCCCGAGCCGCGGTAGTTGACCTGCAGCACCGCATAGCCGCGACTCGCCAGCGCCTGCACGGTCGGATCGAACTCCCACAGGTCGCGAACGCCGAATGGACCGCCGTGCACATACACGACGAGCGGCAGCCCCTTCGCCTGTTCGCGTCCCTGCGGGCGCGCCAGATACCCGTGCAGCGCAGTGCCGTCGCGCGCCTTGACGACGATCGGCTCGACCTTGCTCATCGCTTCGGGCTTGATCCACGGCATGCGCGCGAACAGGAAGCCCGCCTTGCGCGCGTCCGCGTCGTACAGGTAGAAGCTGCCCGGATCGTCGGCGGCAGCGACCAGCACCACGACCTTGCGCCCGTCGCGCGTGTGGCTGGTAAAGCGCACGTATTCGCCGGGGAATTGCGCCGACATCGCCGCGAGCAGTTTCGCTTCGGGCGCGGAAGCGTCGATCAGGGTGCTCTGCGGCCGTCCCGGCGTCGAGCGGATCGCGAACGCGTCCTTTTCGTCGAACGTCGGCAGCAGTTCGTCCGGGACCACTTCGCCGTCGCTCCACACTGCCGTCAGCGTGCGCGTGGCGACGTTCCAGCGACACAGGCCATCGACGCTGCGGCTGCCGGCGCATTTCACGTAGACCTCGCTGCCGCTGCGCCCGAAGCGCACCGGAAAGCCCTCGAAATGATGTTTCGATTCGTCGAACAGCAGCTCCCACTCGCCTTTCTTCTCGCGGTAGTAGACGCGCCACGCCTGGTCGGTGCCCTGCGCCGAGGCGAAGCGCACGTCGCCGTCGTTGTCGGCGACGAACTGCGCGTTGCGTATCGGCGCGGTCACGATCCTGGTCACGCTGCCGCTGTCCAGATCAAGCCAGGCCGCCGTCGGGTAGCTGCCGTCGCGGTCGCTGGTCCAGCGCGAAGCCGAGATCAGCACGCGGCGGTCGTCGCTGAAGAGCGGCAGGATCGGCGCCACGATGACCGGATCGCCCTTGACGCGAAATCCGGCCAGCATCTTCTGGCTGCTGCCGTCGGCGTTCACCGCGAACAACTCGCCGGTGGCGACCGGCTGTTCCAGGCCGCCGGTCTTCTGGCTGACGCTGTAGACCAGCCGGTGCGGCGCCGCCCACCAGAAATCGGCGATCTCGTCGAGATCGCGCGGGCGCAGATTGACGCCCTTCATGCCATCGAGATGGATCAGCGACAGCACCGCCTTGCCATCGACGACGGCACTGGCGGCGAGGTAGTCGCCCTGCGGCGAAATCTTGATGTCGCGAAACTGCGGCGCGCGCGCGAAGTCCGCCAGCGGCACCTGCGCGTGCGCGCTCGCCACCGCGAGGAACGCGGCCAACACGGCCGCGGACGCCTTGTCGACACTGCGCATGCGCACTCCTGAGCGGTGGACGAAGCCTCGATCTGCAGGCTGCATCGTAGCGAGGACATGCCGCGTAGTTGCAAAGTTCCGTGTCGGCCGGCGCCGGCTACCGAAGGGACTGGCGGCGCCTCAGCGCGCCGCGGCAACGCGCCCGTAGCGATCCTCGAGCCGCACGATATCGTCTTCGCCGAAGTAGTCGCCGCACTGCACTTCGATCAGATGGATATCGGTCGCGGTCGGATTCTCCAGCCGGTGCACGGTATTCATCGGGATATAGGTCGACTCGTTGCGGTTGAGCAGGAACTCGCGCTCGCCGACACGCACCTTGGCGACGCCTTCGACCACGGTCCAATGCTCGCTGCGGCGATGATGCAGCTGCAGCGACAGCACATGGCCCGGCTTCACGGTCAGGCGCTTGACCTTGCAGTCGTCGGCGTCCTCGAGCACGGTGTAGCTGCCCCACGGCCGATGCACGGTCTGATGCACGCTGGCCGCCGCGTGGTTGGTCGCGCGCAGGCGCTCGACCACCAGCTTGACCTGCTGCGCACGCTCGCGATGCGAAACCAGCACCGCATCGCCCGTATCGACGATGACCAGATCCCTGACGCCGACCGCGGCGACGATGCGCGCGTCGGACTGGATGTAGCAGTTCTCGCTCTCGACGATGATCGCCTGGCCGCGCACGCGATTGCCGTCGCCGTCGGCCTCGTCGAGGTCGCTGATCGCCTTCCACGAACCGATGTCGCTCCAGTCGAACGTCGCGGGGACCACGGCGACCTTCGGCGCGCGTTCCATGATCGCGTAGTCGATCGAAATATCCGGCTGCGCGAGGAACGATTCGCGTGCGAATTCGATCGGACTCTCATGCGTGATCGCGCCCACATGGCAGGCCTGCGCCGCGGCGAGCACCTCGGGGCACACCTGCGCGGCGACCTCGAGCAGGGCGTCGGCGCGGAAGCAGAACATGCCGGAATTCCACACGTAGTCGCCGGAAGCGACGTAGCTCTCGGCGACTTCGCGGCTCGGCTTTTCGACGAAGGCGCCGACCGCGCGGCCTTCGCGCGCGGCAATCGCCTCGCCCATGCGGATATAGCCGAAGCCGGTCTCCGGGTGTGTCGGGCGGATGCCGAACGTGACCAGCCAGCCGTCGTTGGCGAGGGCCTGTGCGCGCGCCGCATCGGCCGTAAAGGCGGCCAGGTCGCGGATCAGGTGATCGGCCGGCAGGATCAGCAGGACCGCATCGGGGCCGACATGATCGCGCGCGTGCAGCGCGGCGAGCACGACCGCCGGCGCCGTATTGCGGCCGGCCGGTTCGAGCAGGAATGGCAGGCGATCGAGATCGGCACCCGGCTGCTGGGCGTATTCGTCGCGCGTCAGGAAATAATAGTCGCGTCCGGTCACGGTCAGCACCGGCGCGCCATTGGCGACATGCATCGCGCGGTCGAGCGTCTTCTTCAGCAGCGATTCGCCGTCGCCCATGCGCATGAACGGCTTCGGATACGCGCTGCGCGAAACCGGCCACAGCCGCGTGCCGGCGCCGCCGGAGAGAATTACGGGTACGAGCACTGCCAGCTACCTCCAGGAAACCCTTCGTCGCCGTGGCACACGCCAAGGTCCAGTTCCGCAGGGAGGGCACTGGATTCCGGTATTCGCCGGAATGACGGCAGAAAAACAGCGGCGTACATCAGCCGGACCGGCCGGAAGACGGCAACTCGTCCAGCACCCTGCCGAGTCCTTCTTGCCAGGGCGGCAATTGTAATCCGAACGTCGCCGCGAGTTTTCCGCAGTCCAGCACCGAATACGCCGGGCGCTGCGCGCGCGTCGGGTAGTCCGCCGTGCCGATCGGCAGCACCCGCGGGGCGCGCGCAAGCAGGCCGCGCGCCTGCGCCCCCTGCATGATCGCAGCAGCAAAATCGAACCAGCTGGCCTGGCCGCCGGCTACCAGGTGATAGATGCCCTGCCAATCGTGCTGGGCAGTTGCCTGCGCATTGCGCCAGGCCGAGATCGCGCTGGCCGTCGTCTGCGCGATCCAGGGGGCCGGCGTCGGTGCGCCGAACTGATCGGCGACGATGCGCAGCTCCTCGCGCTCGGCGGCGAGCCGCAGCATCGTGCGCAGGAAGTTCGCGCCGCGCGCCGCATAGACCCATGCGGTGCGAAAGATCAGGTGCGCCGCGCCGCTCGCCTGCAGCGCGTGCTCGCCGGCGAGCTTGCTGCGCCCGTAGACGCCGAGCGGCGTGGTCGCATCGTCCTCGCGATACGGGCGCGTGCCGCGGCCATCGAACACGTAGTCGGTCGAGTAGTGCACGACGGATGCGCCATTGCGCGCCGCCCAGGCACCGATTTCTGCGACCGCGCGATGATTGACGCGATCGGCGAGCTCCGCTTCGTCTTCGGCGCGATCGACCGCGGTGTAGGCCGCGGCATTGACGACGAGGTCGGCATGCGCGGCATCGAGCGCAGCATTCAGCGAAGCGGCGTCGGCGAGGTCGGCATGAAGGCAAGGCGTGCCGTCTGCGAGACGACCGCCGCGCGTCGCCGGAACCACTTCACCGAGTGGAGCGAGCGCGGCAAGCAATTCGAAACCGACCTGGCCGGTCGCGCCTGTCAGCAGAATCTTCATGCCGTCATTCCCGCGAAAGCGGGAATCCATCGTGCACCTGAGCGCATCCGCACAAAAAGCGAAATGGATTCCCGCTTTCGCGGGAATGACGGCACGGAAGGCTCCAACGCGTTCAAGCTCATGCCGGGTACGTCGGCAGCTTCTCACGCGGCACGTCGGCCAGAAACGGCGCCTTGGCGTCCTTCTCGGACAACAGCGGCTGCGCAAGCGGCCAGTCGACCGCGATGGCGGCATCGTTCCAGCGCACCGCGGCATCGGCGGCGTGGTCGTAGAACGCGGTGCACTGGTAGCTGAAGGTCGCATGCTCGGACAGCACCGCGAAGCCGTGCGCGAACCCTTCCGGTATCCAGAAGTGACGCTTGTTGTCGGCCGACAGGATCACTGCGGCCCAGCGCCCGAACGTCGGCGAACCGGCGCGGATGTCGACGGCGACGTCGTACACCTCGCCTTCCGTCACGCTGACCAGCTTGCCTTGCGGATTCGGCCATTGGTAGTGCAAGCCACGCAGCACGCCGTGCGCCGAGCGCGAGACGTTGGTCTGCACGAAGCGCAGGTTGAGGCCGGCATCGGCGAATTTCTTCGCATGGAAACTTTCGTAGAAGAAGCCGCGCGCATCGCCGTGCACGGCCGGCTCGATGACGAAGCAGTCCGGCAGTGCGGTCTTGATCAGTTTCACGAAACCTTGCCCTGCTTGACCAGCTGCATCAGGTAGCGGCCGTAGCCGTTCTTCGACAGCGGCGCCGCCAGGCGCAGCACCTGCTCCGAATCGATCCAGCCATTTTCCCAGGCGATCTCCTCGGGACAGCAGACCTTGAGGCCTTGCCGGTTCTCGATCGTCTCGATGTAGTTCGACGCCTCGGTCAGCGACTCGTGCGTGCCGGTGTCGAGCCAGGCGTAGCCGCGGCCGAGCTTCTCCAGCATCAGCGAACCGTCGTCGAGATAGCAGCGGTTGAGGTCGGTGATCTCCAGCTCGCCGCGCGATGACGGCTGCAGGTTCGCCGCGTAGTCGCAGACGCGTTCGTCGTAGAAATACAGACCCGTGACCGCCCAGTGCGAACGCGGTTCGGCGGGCTTTTCCTCCAGGCCGACCACCTTGCCGAGCGCGTCGAATTCGGCGACGCCGTAGCGCTCCGGATCGCGCACCCAGTAGCCGAACACGGTGGCACCGCGCGTGCGTGCGGCGGCGCTGGCGAGCTGGTCGGTCAAGCCGTGACCGTAGAAGATGTTGTCGCCGAGAATCAGACAGCTCGGCTGGTCGTCGACGAAGTCGCGTCCGATCACGAACGCCTGCGCGAGTCCGTCCGGCGACGGCTGCACCGCGTAGCGGATCGACATGCCCCACTGCGAACCATCGCCGAGCAGGCGCTCGAACAAGGCCTGCTCGTGCGGCGTGTTGATGACCAGCACGTCGCGCATGCCGGCCAGCATCAGCGTCGACAGCGGGTAGTAGATCATCGGCTTGTCGTACACCGGCAGCAGCTGCTTGCTGACCGCCTGCGTCAGCGGATAAAGCCGCGTGCCGGAGCCGCCGGCGAGGATGATGCCGCGTCTGGAAGACATCTCGATTCCCCTCAGGCCGCGCTGCCGAGACGTTCCATCCGGTAGCTGCCGTCGAGCACGCGGCGCACCCAGGTCTGGTTCGCCAGATACCAGTCGACCGTGCGCGCGATGCCGGATTCGAACGACTCGCTCGGACGCCAGCCGAGATCGCGCTTGATCTTGCCCGCATCGATCGCGTAGCGGCGATCGTGGCCGGGCCGGTCCTTGACGTAGCTGATCAGCGACTCGCGCCTGCGTCCATCGGCCAGCGGCTGGCGCTGGTCGAGCAATGCGCAGATCGTCTTCACGACATGGATGTTCTCGCGCTCGGCGTCGCCGCCGACGTTGTAGACCTCGCCGACGCGGCCGATCTCCAGCACGCGCCGGATCGCCGAGCAGTGGTCGCCGACGTACAGCCAGTCGCGCACGTTGCGGCCATCGCCGTAGACCGGCAGCGCTTCGCCGGCGAGCGCCTTCTGCATCATCAGCGGAATGAGCTTTTCCGGAAATTGATAGGGGCCGTAGTTGTTCGAACAGTTCGTCGTCAGCGTCGGCAGGCCGTATGTGTGATGGAACGCGCGCACGAAATGATCCGATGCCGCCTTCGACGCCGAATACGGCGAGTTCGGCTGATAGGGCGAGGCTTCGCTGAAGCGCCCGACCGGCCCGAGCGAGCCGTACACCTCGTCCGTCGACACATGCAGGAAGCGGAACGCATCCTGCCGGTCGATCGCCAGGCCGCGCCAGTACGCCAGCGCGCATTCGAGCAAGGTCAGCGTGCCGACCACGTTCGTCTGCGCAAACGCGGAAGGCCCGTCGATCGAACGATCGACGTGCGACTCCGCGGCGAAATTCACGATCGCCGTCGGCTGATGCGTCGCCAGCACGCGCGTGACGAATGCCGCGTCGCCGATATCGCCGTGTTCGAATGCGTAATCCGGGCGAGCGCTGACCGATGCCAGCGTGTCGAGGTTGCCGGCGTAGGTCAGTGCATCGAGGTTGACGACGCGCCAGCCGCCCGCGGCGAGCACGTCCAGCACGAAGTTGCCGCCGATGAAGCCGGCGCCGCCGGTGATGAGCAGGGTTTTCATACAGGTCTTCCGAAAAAACCAAAGGACCGCTGATTCGGTCCCCTGCGTATCCTAGCGACATGCCGTGACGGATGCGAACCCGCCTGCAGAATCATGGGGTTACGCAGGCGTCATCGCCCGGCACACGGGCTTGCAGCGGAGGCTGCGCGCTGGCGCTTTCCGCGTCAGACTGCACCTTGCGCTGCGCGACCCGTATCGGGCCGCGCGCTCGAAGGCGCTCGCCACCTCATCCCCGCCAGGACTTTCAGCATGAAGCTGCGCGTGACGATCGCCTCTCTCCTGCTGCTGTACGCGCTGTATGTCGGCGTGATGTACGCCAAGCAGGCCACGATCCTCTTCCCGGGCGCTTCACCCCAACGCCACGCATTCGCCGGACGCGTTCCGCCCGGCGCCGAACTGGTCGAGCTGCCGGTCTCGTTCGGCAAGGCGCGCGCGATCTTCTGGCGCGCAGGCAGCGCCGCGACGCCGGCGCCGGCCATCTGGTTCGCACACGGCAACTATGAGACGGTCGAGACATCGTTCGAGCTCGTGCAGCCGCTGGTCGCCCGCGGCATCGCCGTTCTGCAGCTGGAATTCCCCGGCTACGACGGCGCCGACGGCATGCCCACCGCGGACACGATCGCCGAGGCAGCCGGCGCGACCTGGAATTGGCTGGCGCAGCGATCGGATGTCGACGCGACACGGCTCGTCGCGATGGGCTACTCGGTCGGCGGCGGTCCGGCCGCGGAAATCGCGGCGCAACGTCATGCGCGGGCGCTGGTGTTGCTGTCCACCTACTCGTCGCTCGCCGACATGGCCAATCATCTGTGGCTGCCGGGGTCGATCCTCGACCTTCGCTACGACAACGTCGCGCGCGTGCGCGCCTTCGACGGCCCTGTGTTCGTCGAGCACGGCCGTCACGACGAGGTGATTCCGTTTCGCTTCGGCGAACGAACCGCGGCGGCCAGGCCCGGCATCGAGTTCCTCGCGCTGGACTGCGGCCACGCCGATTGCCACTTCGACCGGAGCGTCTTCGCCGCGCCGCTGCCGGACTGGCTGACGGCGTCCGGCGTCATCGCATCGTCCGCCACGCCGGCGGCGTCGCCGTAGAGGCCGATGCCGCCTTTCGAGCTGCGCCCGCGTGCTCGCGAACGCGTAGGGGCTTCCTAGAACGGAATGTCGTCATCCTCGAAATTGTCCGCCGGCGGTGCCTGCCGCGCGGGGGCCTGCGACTGCGGTGCGCGCGAAGAGGCCGGGCGTTCGCCGCCGCGATCGCGGCTGTAGCCGCCACCGCCACCGCCTCCACCGCCGCCCGAATAACCGCCGCCACCGCCTTCACCGCCGCCGCCCGGGCCGCCGAGCATCTGCATCTCGTTGGCGACGATGTCGGTGGTGTAGCGCTCGACGCCTTCCTTGTCGGTGTACTTGTTCGTGCGCAGCGAGCCCTCGATATAGACCTGGCGGCCCTTCTTCAGGTACTCGCCGGCGATCTCGCCGAGCTTGCCGAACAGCACCACGCGGTGCCATTCGGTGCGTTCCTGGTTCTCGCCGCTCTGCTTGTCCTTCCACGCTTCGGAGGTCGCCAGACGGATGTTCGTGATGGCGCCGCCGTTCGCGGTGTAGCGCGTTTCGGGGTCGGCGCCGAGATTGCCGACCAGGATGACCTTGTTGATGCCGCGTGCCATGGATGGCTCCTCTGCCGGAAACGGTGCGCTGTGGTCGCCGATTATCGCCTGCGCGAGCGCCAACCGCACGCCTCGCGGCGACGAAACCTGTCGGCGACCGCCGCGAAGCGCTGTCGGATTTCGCCGACACGGTGCCGCCGAAGCGTGCAGCGGCCGGCACATGCGCGGCATGGCGGGCCGTTATACTTGTGGCCTTCGCGACCATAAAGCCGCCTTGATGTCCGCCGTTCCCCAGCCCGCCAGCCGCTCCCGCATCGAACGTTTCGCCGACGCCCAGGCCCTCGCCGCCGCCGACATGAGCGCGGTCGATGCGCTGATCCGCGCCCGGCTCGCCTCCGATGTGGTGCTGAT
>DASWPR010000243.1:0-5836 GCA_036398455.1 Dokdonella sp. | reverse complement strand
GAACGCGACGCTGAGCTACGGCACATCCAAGATCGATATTGCCGGACACAACGGACCGGGTTCGCTGTGGGACAAATCGTTCGACACGATCGTCAGCGTCGCGCAGCCGTTCGAGCGCGGCGGCAAGCGCCGCCATCGCATCGCGCTGGCCGAGGCGAATCTCGACGCCACGCACGCGGACTACGCCGATACGCTGCGGCAGGAACGATTTGCGCTGACGCAGGCCTACTGGGAACTGAAGCGCACGCAGGAGAAGAGCGACTCCGCGCGCGCGCAGGCCGCCATCGGGGAGCGCGCGCTCGAAGCGGCCGAGGTGCGCCTGAAGCACGGCGACATCGCCGCGCTCGATGTCGAGCGCCTGCGCATCGGCGCAGCCGAAGCGGACAACGGCGTCGACGAGGCCGAAGGGGCACGCGACGATGCGCGCGTGGCCCTCGCCGCATTGCTCGATGCGGATGCGCAGAACGCCGCCCTGGAGGCCGTCGACGACTGGCCCGGGGCTGGTTTCGCCACGCCCGCGGCGGACACCGCACTGGACAGCCGGCCGGACGTCCAGGCGGCCAGACAGCGCATCACCGCCGCGCAGG
Organism: Dokdonella sp.; assembly: GCA_036398455.1. GTDB lineage: Bacteria > Pseudomonadota > Gammaproteobacteria > Xanthomonadales > Rhodanobacteraceae > Dokdonella_A. The sequence continues at coordinate 5,249 of DASWPR010000243.1, read as the reverse complement.
CGGCACTCGACCTCGCCCATGCGCAGCGCACGCGCGACATCACGGTGAGCGGCAACTACGAGCACAACCCGACGCCCTTCGGCCATTCGATGGTCGGTTTCGGCGTGTCGGTGCCGCTGTTCACCGGCAGCCACTTCGACGGCGAGATCGAGCGCGCGAATGCCGATCTCGACGCCGCAAACGCCTTGCTCGCACGCGCCACGGCGCGCGCGCGTGCCGATGTCGGCCGCGCGGTCGACGACGCACGCAGTGCGAACGCGCGCGTGCGCCGCTACGACAGCGATCTGGTCGAGCGCGCGCGCCGCGCGGAGCAGACTGCCGAGGCCGCGTACGCGCGCGGCGGCCTGGCACTGGCCGAGCTCCTCGATGCGCGCCGCGACCTCAAATCCGTCGAAGACGACGCCACCGACGCGCGCGCGGATTTCGCCGAAGCGCTCGCCGCCCTTGCCGCCGCCGCACCCATGATCGCGTCCTCGCCATGAAGAAACGCACGCTGGTTCTGTGCATCGTCATCGTCCTCGTGCTGCTGCTCGGCACGCTCGCCTGGCGCGTCGCGTCGCGCGGAGCCGCCGCAGCGCCGGTCGCACGCGCACAGACGGCGCCGAGCGACACCTTGCGCTATGCGCCGGGCGCCGAGCAGCTGAGCTATCTCGACATCGAACCGGCCGACGCGCTCGCGGCACCCGCGCTGGATGCGCTGCCCGGCAAGCTCGCGTTCGACGAAGACCACACCGTGCGCGTCGTCTCGCCGGTGCTCGGCCGCGTCAGCGAGCTGGTCGCCAAGCCAGGCAGCGCAGTCAAGGCCGGCGACGTGCTCGCCTGGCTGGATTCGCCGGACTTCGCGCAGGCGCGTGCGGATGCGCGCAAGGCGCAGGCCGACTTCGCGCTGAAGCGCAAGGCGCTCGACCGCACGCAGGCGCTGACTGAACTCGGCGTGCTCGCACGCAAGGACCTGGAAAGTGCCGAAGACGATCTTGCGCAGACCCGGGCCGAGCTCGAACGCGCCGGCAGCGTGCTGAAGACTCTGGATCCTTCGGGCACCAGCGCGCGCTATGCGCTGCGCGCGCCGATCGCCGGCATCGTCGTCGACCGCACGATCAATCCCGGCATGCAGGTGCGCCCGGACGCGGCGGCGCCGCTGTTCGTGATCACCGATCCGACACGCTTGTGGGTCAGCTTCGAACTGGCCGAACAGGACCTCGGCAAGGTTCGCGTCGGCCAGGCCGTGCGCGTGGAGGTCGACGGCTTCGCGGACCGGCACTTCGACGGCCGCATCAGTCTGATCGGCGCCGCCCTGGATCCGGCGACGCGCCGCATCGGCGTACGCGTCGCGCTGGACGACGCCGATGCTGCGTTGAAGCCCGAGCTGTTCGCGCGCGTCAGCCCGCTGGCCGACGACGCCGGCAGGCAGGTGGCGCTGCCGAATTCGGCCCTGGTCAGCATCGGCCTGCATCACTACGCCTTCGTCGAAGAGTCTCCCGGCGTATTGAAGCGGCGCGAACTCAGGCTCGGCGTGGTCGGCGAGCAGCACGCCTTCGTGCTCGCCGGCATCCAGCCGGGCGAGCGCGTCGTCACGCGCGGCGCCGTGCTGCTGAACGCCGAACTGGGGCAGACGGAGTGAGGGCGCCTGCGCATTCTTTGCCGCCGCGGGCGCAGGACGGACGGACCCGATGAAGTCGCTGATCGAATTCGCGTTGAAGCAGCGCGTGTTCGTCGTCGCGATCACGCTGATGATCGCGATCGCCGGGCTGTACGCATTCTCGGAACTGCCCGTGCAGGCATTCCCCGATGTGCAGGACGTGCAGGTGCAGATCATCACGCTGGTCGCCGGCCAGGCGCCGGAAGAAGTCGAGCGCGCGGTGACCTTGCCGATCGAACGCACGATGTACAGCGTGCCCAGGCTGACCCAGCTGCGCTCGGTCTCGATGACCGGCCTGTCGGTCGTCACGCTGACGTTTGCCGACGGCACCGACGACTACTTCGCACGCACGCAGGTGCTGGAGAAACTTTCCGGCATCACCCTGCCGACCGGCGTGCAGCCGACCCTGGGGCCGCTGTCGACCGCCGTCGGCGAGATCTATCGCTACCTGGTCGAAGCGCCGCCGTCGATGCCGCTCGACGAAGTGCGCGCGATCGAGGACTGGCGGATCGAACCCGGCCTGCGCCAGGTCGCCGGCATCGCCGATATCAACGGTTTCGGCGGCGCCATCCGCGAGTACCAGGTGCGCGTGCATCCGGATCTGCTGCGCAAGTACGGCGTGTCGCTCGAGCAGGTGGCGCAGGCGCTGCAGGCCAATTCGTCGAACAGCGGCGGCGGCCTGCTCAAGCGCGGCGACGAGGACCTGGTCGTGCGCGCGATCGGACTGTTCAAGAGCGTCGACGACATCGGCCGCGTGCCCGTCGCCGTGCACGACGGCCAGCCGATTCTCGTGCGCGACATCGGCGAGGCGGCCATCGGCCAGCGCCAGCGCGCCGGCATCGTCGGCTACAACCAGCAGGACGACGTCGTCGAGGGCATCGTCGTGATGACCAAGGGCGAGGACCCGGCCAAGGTCATCGCCGCGTTGAAAACACGCGTCGCCGACCTGCAGTCGCAGCTGCCGCCGGGCGTGAAGATCCATCCGATCTACGATCGCACCGAGCTGGTCAATCATACGGTCGATACGGTCAGCGAGAATCTCGCCACCGGTGCCGTGCTGGTGATCGCGGTATTGCTGGTGTTCCTGCGCAGCTGGCGCGCCGCGCTGATCGTCGCCTGCGTGATTCCGCTCGCGCTGCTGACCGCGTTCCTGCTGATGCACCTGCGCGGCGTCGATGCGAACCTGATCTCGCTCGGCGCGGTCGACTTCGGCATCATCATCGACAGCGCCGTCGTGCTGGTCGAGGCGCTGATGGTGCGGCTCGCGCTCGAAGCCGCGCGCGCCGGGGCCGATGCCGCGACACGCGCCGGCGCCTTGCAGCAGACCACCGCGATGCTCGCCGAGCCGGTGATCTTCTCCAAGGCGATCCTGATCCTCGCGTTCCTGCCGATCTTCACGTTCCAGCGCGTCGAAGGAAAGATCTTCGCGCCGATGGCGATGACGCTCGCGTTCGCCCTGCTCGGCGCGGTCGTCTTCACGCTGACCTTCGTTCCCGCATTGCTGTCCTGGGCGGTGCGCAACCCCGGCATGGAGGAACGGCACAGCGGCTGGATGCAGCGCCTGCAGCGGCGCTATCGCATCGACCTGGCGCGCTGGGCGCGGTATCCGCGCGTGGTCATCGGCGCGGCGGTCGCGCTGCTGGTGCTCGCCCTCGCTCTCGCGCCGCTGCTCGGCAGCGAGTTCCTGCCCAAGCTCGACGAGGGCAACATCTGGCTGACGATCGACCTGCCGCCGTCGACCGCGCTGGTGAAGACCAAGGAGATCGAGCAGCGCATCCGCACGATCCTGCTGACCTACCCGGAGGTAGCGTCGGTGATCAGCCAGGCCGGCCGGCCCGACGACGGCACCGATCCGAAGGGACCGAACAATATCGAAATCATGGCCGACCTGAAGCCGCACGCGCTGTGGCGCTTCGCCGACAAGGAAGCGCTGGTGCGCGACATGGAAAAGAAGATCCATGCGATGCCGGGCGTACCGACGAATTTCTCGCAGTACATCGAGGACAACGTCGAGGAAGCGCTCTCCGGCGTCAAGGGCGAGATCGCGGTCAAGGTGTTCGGCCGCGATCTCGACGTGCTGGCGACGAAGAGCCGCGAAATCGCCGATGTGCTGCGCAGCGTGCAGGGCGCCGCCGACGTCGAGGAGATCGAGATCGGCGGCCAGACCGAACTCGACATCGTGCTCGACCGCGCCGCACTCGCACGCCATGGCATCAACGTCAACGACGCGGCGACGACGGTGGCGACCGCGCTCGGCGGCGCGGCCGCCGGCAGTTTCTACGAAGGCGACCGCATCTTCGACGTCACCCTGCGCCTGGCCGTGCCGTCCCGCGATTCGGTCGAGAAGGCCGCCGAGTTGCCGGTGACCCTGCCGGGCGGCGCCGGCGTCGTGCCGCTCGGCGAGGTCGCGCACATCGAGGTGCGCCAGGGCGCCGCGCGCGTGATGCGCGAATCCGGCAGCCGCATCGCCGCGGTCAAGGCCAACGTGCTCGGCCGCGACCAGGGCAGCTTCGTCGACGAGGCGATGCGCCGCGTCGCCGCCAAGGTGAAACTGCCGCCGGGCTACCGCATCGCCTGGGGCGGCCAGTTCGAGAACCAGAAGCGCGCGACGGCGCGCCTCGCGGTGATCGTGCCGCTGTCCCTGGTCGGCATCTTCATCCTGCTGTTCTGGATGTTCCGCTCGATCCGCAAGGCGCTGCTGATCCTCGCCACGGTGCCGTTCACCCTGATCGGCGGGCTCGCCGGGCTTGCGCTGGCCGGCCTGCATCTGTCGATCTCGGCCGCGGTCGGATTCATCGCCGTCGCCGGCATCTCGGTACAGAACGGCGTCATCATGGTCGAGCAGATCATCGCGCTGCAGCGCGAGGGATTGGCACTGGATGCCGCCGTCATCGAGGGTGCGACGCAGCGCCTGCGCCCGATCCTGATGACCGCGCTGATGGCCGGTTTCGGCCTGCTGCCGGCCGCGCTGTCGCACGGCATCGGCTCGGAGACGCAGCGACCGTTCGCGGTGGTGATCGTCGGCGGCATCGTCTCTGCCACGCTGATCGCGCTGAACCTGCTGCCGCTGCTGTTTCCGCTGATCGTCGGCGAGCGCGAGTGACGCGCCAGGATCGCGGCGGCGCGGGTGCGGCGCGAACGCGCGCCGCACCCGGCCGGTTACTTGCGCTTGGTCGCGTCGACCTTGTCCTGCGCCATCTGCAATGCCTTGGTGGCGGCATCGACGAGCGACTTGATGTCGGCGTCGCCGAGCGTGCCGCCGCCGGGTTTCTCGTTCCACAGCACGTCGCCGTTGTCGCCCCAGCCGACGATCGCGCCGCCCTTCTGCTGGATGACCATCGGCTTGTCGCCCTTGAACGCGTAGTACACGGCGCTGCGACCGCCCTTGTCGAACTCGGTGTTGACGCGGATGTAGCGTACGTTGCCGCCTTCGGCGAACGCATCCCAGCCGATCGAGGCGTCATCGGTCGTGTACGTGCCGGCGACCTTCTTCATGCCGCCGATGTGCGACTGCAGGGTCTTGTACTCTTCCTTCAGCTTCTCGGCCGGGGTCGCCTCGGCATTCAGCACGACCTGCACCGTCGTCGTCGCGCCATGCGTCAACACCGGC
>DASWPR010000242.1:0-2030 GCA_036398455.1 Dokdonella sp. | reverse complement strand
GGTACGCACGCAGCAGCTCGCCTGCGAATTCGAGGCGCTCGGCACCCTCAACGTGTATCGCGACGCGGCGAATTTCGCGCACGCGCGCGAATCCCTGTCGCTGCTGGCCGATGCCGGCATCCGCGTCGATGTGCTCGATGCGGCGCAGACGCTCGCGCGCGAACCGGCGCTCAGGCCCGGCATCGCCGGCGCGTTCTTCAATCCCGGCGACGCGCAGCTGCGTCCGGATCGCTACGTCGCCGAACTGGCGCGCAGTGTCCGTGCGCGCGGCGCGCGGATCGAGGAGGGCGCGCGCATCGACGGCCTGCTGCGCGAAGGCGGCCGCATCGTCACGGCGGCCACGTCGAAAGGCGACTTCAGCGCGCGCGACGTCGTGTTCGCGCTCGGCGCGTGGTCGCCTGCGCTCGCGCGCCCGCTCGGCCTGCGCATTCCCATCCAGCCGGGCAAGGGCTATTCGATCACCTATGCGCGGCCGGCGCGCTGTCCGCGCATCCCGATGACCTTGAAGGAGCCGAGCGTGTGCGTGACGGCCTGGGGTTCGGGTTTCCGCCTCGGCAGCACGATGGAATTCGCCGGCTACGACAGCACGCTCAATCGCACGCGGCTGGAGGCGCTGAAGCGCGGCGCAGCGGCCTTCCTGCACGAGCCGCAAGGTCCCGCCGTGGTCGAGGAATGGTATGGCTGGCGGCCGATGACGCCGGACGATCTGCCGCTGCTCGGCCGCGCCCCCGGCATCGACAATCTCGTGCTGGCAACCGGTCATGGCATGCTCGGCGTCAGTCTTTCCGCGGTGACCGGTCTGCTGGTCAGCGAGATCATCGCGGCACGTCCACCGTCGTTCGATCTGGCGCCGTTCGCTGCGGCGCGTTTTTAATCGTGCGCGCCTTCGACAAGGCGCGGATCAATGAAAGGAAACTACATGCGTCGACGTTTCGAATTCATCGCTGCCGTGTTCGTCTTCATCGTGGCGGCATTCTTTGCTGATGCCGCCGCCGCGGAAGCGGACGTGCCGGCGCCGACGCCCGTCGAGTTCCAATGGGGCGTGAAGATCCCGCTGCGCGATGGCATCAAGCTCAATGCGACCGTATACAAACCGCGCGCGCAGACGCAGGCTTTGCCGTGCGTCTTCACGCTGACGCCCTACATCTCCCAGAGCTACCACGATCGCGGCATGTATTTCGCCGCGCATGGCTACGTGTTCCTGACCATCGACGTGCGCGGCCGCGGCAATTCCGAGGGCAGCTTCACGCCGCTGCTGCAGGAAGCCGAGGATGGCCACGACGTCGTCGAATGGCTGGCGACGCAGCCCTACTGCGACGGCAAGATCACCATGTGGGGCGGTTCGTACGCCGGCTACGACCAGTGGGCCAGCGCGAAGGAATTGCCGCCGCATCTGGCGACCATCGTGCCGGTCGCGTCGCCGAAGCCCGGCGTCGACTATCCGATGCAGCACAACATGTTCTATGCCTACGATACGCAGTGGCTGACCCTGGTCAGCGGCCATGCGTCGCAGGAGAACATTTTCGGCGACGAGGCGTTCTGGAGCGCGCAGTTCCGCCGCTGGTACGAGGCGCATGCGCCGTTCAAGGAACTCGATGCGTACATCGGCAATCCGTCGCCGATCTTCCAGAGCTGGGTTGCGCATCCGATGCAGGATGCCTACTGGGACCGCTTCAGTCCGACACCGCAGCAGTATGCGAAATTGTCGCTGCCGATCCTGAGCATCTGCGGCCAGTACGACGGCGACCAGCCGGGCGCCCTCGATTTTTATCGCGAGCATTTCCAGTACGGTTCCGACGCGGCGAAGGCGCGCCACTATCTGATCATCGGGCCGTGGGATCACGCCGGCACGCGCACGCCGAAGGCCGAGGTCGCCGGCCTCAAGTTCGGCCAGGCGGCGCTGCTCGACATGAATGCGCTGCACAAGGCCTGGTACGACTGGACGCTGAAAGGCGGCGACAAGCCCGAGTTCCTCAAGGACAAGGTGGCTTATTACGTCACCGGCGAGGAAGCCTGGCGCTACGCGCCGA
>DASWPR010000241.1:0-2116 GCA_036398455.1 Dokdonella sp. | reverse complement strand
TGGCCACTTCAGCGGGAAACCGCACGCGCACTTCGGAGACGGCTTCGCGGCGCGTGGCGATCTTGTCGCCGACATCGACCATGCGTGGGCGGCCGTCGGACGAAAGATGGGTGAGTTGCTGGGGGGCGATTTTTTTCATCGACTCGGGATTGCGGTGCTTGGGATGCCCCCTTCCGCCCTGCGGGCACCTTCCCCCGCAAGCGGGGGAAGAGACGGCAAAAGCTTCGTGCGACACGGCAATAGCTTTGTGCGAGAAGGCAAAAGCTTCGTTCGAGAAGGACTTTGTGTTCTCTTCCCCCGTGCAACGGGGGAAGGTGCCCGCAGGGCGGAAGGGGGCGCCCCCGATCCAGTCTCACCCGCCAATTGCATACATTTCCACATGTTCACGCGGCGCCGCGGTCGCTTCGGTGCGCAGCTCGCTGTAGCGGTCGTCGCGCGACTGCCAGACGGCGCGGATCAGGCCGGCCATCTCGGCATCGCTGGCGCCGGCGCGCAGCGGACCGCGCAGGTCGTGGCCGCTGCCGGCGAACAGGCAGGTGTAAAGACGTCCATCCGCCGACAGGCGTGCGCGCGAGCAGTCGCCGCAGAACGGTTCGGTGACCGAGCTGATGAAGCCGATCTCGCCCTGGCCGTCGGCGAAGCCGTAGCGGCGCGCGACTTCGCTGCCGTAGTTCGGCCGCAGATCGATCAGGGGCCAGCGCGCGGCGATGCGTGCGCGCAGCTCCGCGCTCGGCACGACCAGGTCATGGCGCCAGTCGTTGCAGGTGCCGACGTCCATGTATTCGATGAAGCGCACGATGTGGCCGCTGCCGCGGAAACGCTCGACGAGATCGACGATCTCGCCATCGTTGGTGCCGCGCATGACCACGCAGTTGAGCTTGAGCGGCCCGAAGCCGGCGCGCTCGGCCGCGGCAATCGCGTCGAGCACGGTGGCGATGTCGCCGCGGCCGCCCGACATGGTGCGGAAGGTCTCCGGCACGAGGGTGTCGATGCTCAGCGTGATGCGCTTGAGTCCCGCCGCGCGCAGCGCATCGACGTGCGGTGCAAGCAGGCTGCCGTTCGTGGTCAGCGCGATGTCGTCGATGCCGGGAACGGCGGCCAGCTTGCGCACCAGTTCGGGCAGGTCGCGCCGCAGCAGCGGTTCGCCGCCGGTCAGGCGCAGCTTGTGCACGCCGAGGCCGGCGAAAATCGTCGTGAGGCGCTCGATCTCTTCGAAGCGCAGGCGTTCCGCCTTGCTCAGGAACTCGTGGTCGCGCGGGTACTGGTCTTCCGGCATGCAATACGGGCAGCGGAAATTGCAGCGATCGACGACCGAGATGCGCAGGTCCGTCAGCACGCGACCGCGCTGATCGCGCGGTGGCGCCAGGTCCAGCTTGAGCGGAATCGCCACGCCCATCTCAGGCGACCTCGGGCTTTTCCAGCCTGCGCCGCGGCACGTTCAATGTGACCACGTCGTGGCGCCGCGCGACGCGGAATCCGCGCGCCTCCATCACCCGGGCATCGGCCTCGCTGGCGTAGTGGTAGAGCATCATGCGTGCGCGCAGCCCGGCCGGGTACTCGGCGAGATCGTCGAGCCCGGTATGCGAAGGATTGCCGGTGACGGCGCAGTCGTGCGCAATGAGTTCATCATGCGCAGCATACACGCCAAGCATTTCGGGCACCGGCCGCGTATCGCCGGTCCAGACCACGCTGCCGGCGAGCGACAGGCCGAACGACGTGCCCGGCGCGTGATGGCGGGTGGCGAATACGTCGAACCAGAGGCCGTCGCACCAGAAGCCGCGCGACAGCGGCACCAGGGTGAAGGCGTCCCAGAAGTTCGCCCCGCCTTCGGCCAGCAGCTCCGGGTAGTCGGCGACGCGCGCCTGCAGCAGCGGCACCAGGGCTGCATGCGCGTACAGGCGCACGCGGCCGCGTCGATTCGTATCGAAATACACTTTGTAGAAAAGCCGCTCGAGACCGCCGACGTGGTCCATGTGCGTGTGCGTGAGGTAGATCGCCTGCGGCGTTTCGCCATAATGCGCCAGATACGCCGACAGCGCTTCCGGTCCGCAATCGATCATCAGCAGCGGCGCGCCGTCACGCTCGATCACACCGCAGGCCGAACCGAGTTCCGGTG
>DASWPR010000240.1:0-3759 GCA_036398455.1 Dokdonella sp. | reverse complement strand
GCAGGAAGTTGCCCTGGCTGTCCGGCGGCCGCTGGCAGATCACGGTCGCATCCTGCGAGCGCGGCATGGCACCGTCCTGCGCATACGCCACCGACATCGGCGCGACCAGGTCCCACAGCGACGCCTGCGCCGCCAGCGGCTGTCCGACGATCGCCTTCAACGGCACGATGACCGGGTTCGGATAGGCGCCGGCGCTCGCGTTCTGCGCGACGATCGCGACATCGCCGGTTGCGCAGACGATGGCGCCGATCGACACGTTGGCGTGCTTGCTCGACGGATGATTCATCGCTTCCTGCGTGCAGGCGAAGTTCGTCTTCAGCAGCTCCAGCTGCTCCTGCGCATCGCGCGCCTTGCCGGCCGGCACCGCCACCGGCAGCGACCACGCCTTCAGCAGGTCGGCCAGTGCCGGAAAGGCGCCGAAAATCGACACCAGCAGCGTCGGATACACCAGCAGCCATTGCCACCAGGGCATGCCCTTCGCGACCATCGTCGCGCTTGCTGCGGAGGGGCCGATCCTGGCGGGCTTCGTCGTCGCTGCGCTGTTCATGTCGCCTACTCCCGGGCGGGCAGCCGCCCTCGTTTCGTTTCGGATGATCCGCTCGTGCTCGCCATCGCGGACGCACGGCGGCGTCCGTGTCCGCCCCGCAATGCGTCCGCGCCTCCCCGTTCCGTGCGAAAGCGCCGGCGAAGCATTCACCGGCTACTGTTCCATACGATGGACGGCTGCCATTCGCGACAAGCGTGCCCATAGGCTGCGCAAAGCGCTGGTCGGCACGCGCGCGGCCGCCCCCGCTTGCGCACGCGTGCCGACGAGCGATGCTGGTACGCTGGACGAAGGCTCCCATGCGCGCGGCCGCAGGACAGGCGATGAAATCAGCGACGCGGCGACTCACGCAGACCGAAGCCGTCGACCTCCTGCTCGCCCAGGACGGCGCGCCGCTCGCCGTCGCCGCCCCGCTCGGTCTCGGCAAGCCGAACCGGCTGCTGAACGCGCTGTATGCCCGCGTCAAGGCGGAGCCGGCGCGCTCGCTGCGCCTGTACACCGCGCTGTCGCTCGATCCGCCGTCCGCCGCCAGCGATCTCGAACGACGTTTCCTCGAACCCTTCCTGGCGCGCCAGTTCGGCGCGAACTACCCGCGCCTGGACTACGTCGTCGATCTGAAGGCCGGGCGACTGCCGGCGAACGTGCACGTGCAGGAGTTCTATTTCCAGTCCGGCGCGATGCTGGGTTCGACGCAGGCGCAGCGCGACTACGCCAGCATCAACTACACCCAGGTCGCGCGCGATCTCGCCGATGGCCCGCTGCATGCGATCGTGCAGCTGATCGCGCGGCGCGGCGACGGCGACGATGCGCGCTACAGCCTGTCGTGCAATCCGGACGTGACGCTCGACGTGCTCGATGCCGTGGCCGCGCGCGGGCGGCCGAAGCCGCTGCTGATCGGCGTGGTGCATCCGGAGCTGCCGTTCCTCGGCGGCGATGCCGAGGTCGATGCGAGCCTGTTCGATGCGATCGTCGAAGAAACCGCGGTGGCGCAGCCGCTGTTCGCGTTGCCGCTCGGCTCGGTCGATCTGGCCGAATACGCGATCGGCCTGCACGCGAGCACGCTGGTGCGCGACGGCGGCACGCTGCAGATCGGCATCGGTGCGCTGGCCGATGCGATCGTGCAGGCGCTGCTGCTGCGTCAGCGCAGCAATGCGGACTATGTGTCCGCGCTGCACGCGCTGCGCGGTACGCCGGCGGGCGACGATCCGCTGATCGAGCGCGAAGGCGGCCTCGCTCCATTCACGCGCGGCCTCTACGGCGCCAGCGAAATGATCATGGACGGCTTCATGCACCTGCGCCGCGCCGGCATCCTGACGCGCCGCGTGTTCGACGATATCGGTCTGCAGCGCGCACTCGATGCCGGCATTCTCGCCGCCACGCTGCGCAGCGGCGATGCCGCGCGGCTGCTGGCCGCCGGCGTATTGCCGGCACGACTCGATGCCGCCAGCGTCGAGCGCCTGCTCCAGCTCGGCGTGCTGCCGCCCGGTGCGCAATGGCGCGGCGTCGCGCTGCGCCTGGCCGACGGCGGCACCATCGGCGGCGATCTCGATGACGCGACCAACCTGGCCCTGCTCGATCGCGCGCTGAGCGGCCAGCAGGTGCGCGGCGGCCACTATCTGAAGGGCGCTTTCCTGCTTGGTTCAAAAGATTTCTACGCGTGGCTGCGCGCACTCGACGGCGAGGACTACGCCGGCCTGACAATGAGCCGCGTCTCCGACGTCAACCAGCTCTACGGCGGCCGCGAGCCACTCGATGCGGTGCAACGCCGCGATGCGCGCTTCTTCAATACCTGCATGATGGCGACCCTGCTCGGCGCGGCCACCTCCGATGCGCTCGAGGACGGCCGCGTCGTCAGCGGCGTCGGCGGCCAGTACAACTTCGTCGCGATGGCGCATGCGCTCGACGGCGGCCGCTCCGCCCTGCTGCTGCGCGCGACGCGGCGCAGCGGCCGGCGCATCGAATCGAACCTGCGCTGGAGCTACGGCCACACGACGATCCCGCGCCATCTGCGCGATCTGTACATCACCGAGTACGGCGTCGCCGACCTGCGCGGCAAGTCCGACGAAGCCTGCGTGCGCGCGATGCTCGCGATCAGCGACGCACGTTTCGTCGACGAACTCGCGGCGACCGCGATACGCCACGGCAAACTGCCGCGCGACTTCCGCGTGCCCGACGCGTGCCGGCGCAACACGCCCGAGGCGCTGCGTGAACGCCTGGCGCCGTTCGCGGCCCGCGGCCTGCTGCCGGCGTTTCCGTTCGGCAGCGATTTCGATGCGCTCGAACGACGCCTGCTGCCCGCGTTGCTCTGGCTGAAGAAGAACAGCGCCGACGTGCGCGCGTGGCCGCGCGTGCTCGGCGCATTCCTCGTGCCCGGCGCCAGCCGCGAAACGGAGGCATGCCTGCAGCGACTGCAGCTATCCGCGCCGCGCGGCTGGCGCGAACGCCTGCTCGCACGCCTGCTGCGCGGTGCGCTGGCACGCACGATCGCGCAATCGCAGCCGGCGGCGAACTGAGCCGGCCGGCGCGCACAGCGGCGGCGCGGCGGGCGCGCGCCGCTTCAGGCCGAACGCTTGCCGAGCAAGCGCAGCAGCAGTTTCTCGCCGCTGCGCCAGCCGGCGAACTCGGCGGCCTGCGGCAGCCGGCCGTTGCGCCATGCGTCGAACACGGCCGGGTGAATGTATGACGTGCGGCACACCGCCGGCGTGTTGCCGAGCACCGCGGCGACTTCGCGCACGGCCGGCGCCATCGCGCGCGCAAGTTCGGGTTCACCGGGTGTCTGCGGCAGCGGCGTCGATGCGAGCGCACGCAGCGCCAGCACGCTGGCACCCCAGGTGCGGAAATCCTTCGAGGTGAACGCCTCGCCCATCGCCTCGCGCAGATAATCGTTGACGAGGCCGGAATCGACCGATTGCAGCCGGCCGTCGTCGTCGCGGTATTGGAACAGGCGCCGGCCGGGCAGTTCGCGGCAACGCCGCAGCAGCCGCGTCAACCGCGCATCGTCGACGACGAGCTCATGGTCCTGCGCGCTCTTGCCGCGAAAGCGCAGCCGTGCACGTCCGCCGCGCAGGAAGGCCAGGTGGCGGTCGCGCAGCGTGGTCAATCCGAACGAGCCGTTCTGGCGCTGGTATTCCTCGTTGCCGATGCGCGCAATCGTCTGCCCGAGCAGGCTGACCACGACCGCGAGCACGCGTTCGCGCGGCAGACCCGGCAAGGCG
>DASWPR010000239.1:0-5420 GCA_036398455.1 Dokdonella sp. | reverse complement strand
GGCGCTCGGCGCGTACGGTGCGAGTGTCATCACCGCGCTCACCGCGCAGAACACGCGCGGCGTCACCGCGATTCACGCGCCGGACCCCGGCTTCGTCACCGCGCAACTCGACGCGGTGTTCGACGACATCCGCATCGACGCGGTGAAGATCGGCATGCTGGCGAATGCGCCGATCGCCCGCGCGGTGGCCGACGCGCTGCGCCGGCACAAGCCGAAGCACGTCGTGCTCGACACGGTGATGATTTCGAAGAGCAACCATGCGTTGCTGCTGCCGGACGCGGTCGCGGCGGTGCGCGACGAATTGCTGCCGCTCGCCGATCTGCTCACGCCCAACCTGCCGGAAGCCGCCGCGCTGCTCGGCGTGCAAGCCGCGACCGATGAAGCCGGCATGGTCGAGCAAGGCGAAGCGCTGCGCGCGCTCGGCGCCCGCGCGGTGCTGATGAAAGGCGGCCATCTGAGCGCGGCGGACAGTCCGGACTGGCTGGTGCAGGAGAGCGGCGCGCTGCGTCTGGGCGGCCCGCGTGTGCCGGTGAAGAATACGCACGGGACGGGTTGCACGTTGTCGTCGGCGATCGCGGCGCTGATTCCGCAACGTGGCGATCTGGCAAGCGCCGTCGCCGATGCGAAGCAGTATCTGACCGGCGCGCTGCAAGCGAGCGATCGACTCGACGTCGGTAGCGGCGTCGGGCCGGTGCATCATTTCTATCGGTGGTGGTGAGGGGCGTCGTGCGCGGGGATTGACCGGCCGGGTCGGCCGGCTTACGCGTTTTTTCACTTAACCGCGGCTACTGCCGCGCGTAGTTCTGGGCCTGCTCCGGCCACTCGTCCGGCACGATAAAGCCGCGCGAGCGCTCGATCAGATTGCCCGCGCTGTCCTCGGCGAACGCGGCGACCATCGCCGGGCCGGGTTGATGCGATGTTTGCACCGCGAGCGTTGGCGCATCGGCGAAAATCAATCCCGCGGCCTGCGCCTCATGAGTTGCATGCCGCCGCGGCGCGAGCCACTCCAGCCGCGGCAAGGTCCGCCACTTCTCCGCACCGGCCGCAGCGAATGCCGGCCAATCGCTGCGCGTCACCCACCAGCCACGGGCATGCGCCGGATTTAGCTCGGCAGGCTCGAGCGGCGTTTCGCCGCGCCGGTAAAACAGCCAGCCTTTGATGAACATCTGCGGCGTCCACGGCCCCGCGTAGCCGACCGATGCGAACTCCTCACGCGCGCTCAACGGCAACTGGTGATTCAGCAGATGGGCGAGCTTGAGGTCGAAGCGGTCTTTCAGATTCGGACCGACGTAGTGGGATAACTGGGCGGGTGACGGCGTGGATGACGGCGTGGATGACGGCGCGGATGGCGGCGCGGATAACTGAGCGCATGACTGACCGGACAACGGCGCAAACGACTGCCGCCGCTCTTCACCGGCATGCAGATAGCACTTCACGGCCAGTTCCCAATGCAGCCGCGCGCCCCGCTGCGTCTGGACCAGAAAATCGCATTCGCCGAGCGTGACGCCCGCACGCCGCAGCGGCACGCCCGCGGCCACCAGCCGCGCCGCTGGTCCGTGCTGCAGGAACCAGCCGAGCAGCCGTTCGGCATAGCGGCCGAGTCGCGTGATGCGCGTTGCCGCGAGGTCGTGATGCAAGGGCTCAGGCGCGGCGTCGAGCGCGCGCAGCCAGTCGACGGTTGCCTGCGCCTCATGCTGCGTTTCAAAGGGATTCGCCAGCACGCCCACCGGTGGTTGCGGGCGCAACAGATCGGCACTCAGCAGCAACCATGCGAGATCGCGCACGGCAGAATCATGCAGGCTGTCGAGCAGCGTAGCGCGACTCGCGGCATCGATGCCGGGCGCGCCGGAGGAACCGGCCGCCGGCTCCCCGGCAGTCGTCACTTCGACGCGTTCGACGCGTTCGACGGCGCACCGCCCGCCGCGCGCCACGTGTCGCGCGCGAGGCACAGGTCGGCCCAGGCTTTCGCCTTGTCGGGCAGGCTGCGCAGCAGATACGCCGGGTGGTACGTCACGATCACGGGCACCCCTTCGTATTCGTGCACGCGGCCTCGCAGCGATGAAATGCTCGCGTCGGTTTTCAGCAGGCTTTGCGCCGCAAAGCGGCCGAGCGCGACGATCAGCTTCGGCTTGACCAGCGCCACCTGACGTTGCAGATACGGCTCGCAACGCGCGACTTCGTCCGGTTCGGGATTGCGGTTGCCGGGCGGCCGGCATTTGATCACGTTGGCGATATAGACGTTGGCGTCGCGCGCGAGCGTCAGCGAACGCAGCATGTTGTCGAGCAGCTTGCCGGCCTGGCCGACAAACGGCTCGCCCAGACGGTCCTCGTTCTCACCCGGCGCTTCGCCGATCAGCATCCAGTCGGCACCCCGATCGCCGACGCCGAACACCGTGTTCGTGCGCTTCTCGCACAGACGGCAAAGCCGGCAGGCGGCGACGCGCTCGCTCAGCGCGTCCCAGTCGAGGGTGTGGATCGCGGTGGCTGGGGGCGCGGCGTCGGCTGCGTCTGCTGGCGCGTGGGTCGGCAGGTCGTCGAACCATGCGAAATCATCTTCCGGTGGGGCGTCGAATGCCGGCGGCTCGGGTGTGCGGGATGGCTGCTGCGGTTGCTTTGGCTGCTGCGTTTCGGCGGGCGTTTGCGCCCGGCCTGGCGACACCCGCGCCGCATCCTGTGCAGGCAGTGTGCGGCGTTCGCTCTGTGCCGGCGCGGCATCGGCCCGTCGTGCCTCGCCTGCTCGCGACGCGGCCGGCGCGGTTTCCTGCGTGCGCACTGCCGCCGACGCACTCTCCCGCAAGCGCGCGGCGGGCGGCGCAGTTTCCTCCTCCGCAAGCGCAGAGGCCGGCGCGGCTTCCCGCGAATGCGAGCGCGCAGCGGGCGGCAACCCGCGCGCCGCACCGCGCACATCGTCGCGGCTCGCACCCTGGCCGGCCGTGTCGCCAACGCCCTGCGCGGCTCCGGCTCCGGCTCCGCCTTCGGCCTGCGCTTCAGCAGCCGCTTGCGGGGCCGCCGCCATCCCGCGACGCACCCACAGCGGCGCGAGTCCGAACTCTTCCAGTACCGATTCATGCAGCGCCATCTGCGCCCTCCGAGGCAAACGAGAAACGCATCACGATGGCGTCCTCCCGGCTGCGATGTCGCGCCGGATAATAGTTTTTGCGCCGGCCGATCGACGCAAAGCCGAAGCGCTCATACAGCCGGATCGCCCGATGATTCGACGGCCGCACTTCCAGCAGCAGGCCCTCGAGTTTTTCAGCGCGGGTAATGCGCACCGCTTCGCGCAGCAGCGCGAGCCCGGCGCCGGCGCCTTGCGCCGCCGGCGTCACGCACAGATTGAGCAGATGCATTTCGTCGACGACCGGCATCAACACGCAATAGCCGATCAGCGTGCCCGTGACGTGGCGCAGACAGACGCCGAAGTAACCGTTGCGCAGCGAATCGCCGAAATTACCCCGGCTCCAGGGAAACTCGTAAGCGATCTTTTCGATGGCGGCGACTTCGTCCAGATCGCCTTCGGTCATCGGCGACATGTACCGGTCCGCAAGCAACACGCCACTCATTGCCGGCCCTCGCCGTGAGGGACATCGTGCGCGAGTCTGGCGGCTTTTTCGGCTTTTTCGGCGACCCGCTCGGCCGTGGTCTGGGCGACCTTGTCGCGCACGTACTCGGGCGCGGCCTGATCCGCAGGGACCGTGCGGCCGGCGCGAAACGCGCGCAGCGCGGCGTGGGAGAGCGGTACGGCGTGCGGCAACGCTTCGCCGTCGACGCTGCGCGCCGCGGCGAGCGCAGGCAGCCGCGCACCGAAGGCCGCGGCGGCGTTGCCCGCCAGCGTGAACGGAACGTCGGGCAACGCGAGCCGGTCCGGCGCATCGAGCGAAGCCCGCTGGACCGCGCGCCATTCGCCCTGCGCATCGTCCCAGGCGTAGTCGGCCCAATAGACTTCGTCCATGCGGGCGTCGAGCGCGGCGAGCACGCGCGCGGCCGATGGATCGCGCAGACGCGCGCTTTCGGCACACGCGAGCAGCGTGCTGATCGGCACGACCGGCAGATTCAGGCCAAACGCGAGGCCTTGGGCCACGCCGGTCGCCGTCCGCAAGCCGGTGAACGAGCCCGGACCGGAACCGAATGCGATAGCGTCGCAGTCCGCCAGTTTCAGGCCGGCTTCGTCGAACAGTTCGCGAATGGCGGGGAGCAGGCGCGTGCTGGACACCGCGCCGGTTTGCTCGTGGCGCACCCAGACGCGCGGTTCGGTGCGCGACTCTCCAGAGGCGGCAGGCGCGGCGCCGGTTGCATGGCCGGCGGCCGACACAAGCGCCACCGAGCAGAATTCGGTTGAAGTATCGAGGGCAAGGAGCACGGTTTCAGTCATGGACCGTATTGTAATCGGCACTGCACGCGCGGATGTGGTTTGGCTTGCGGCGTGGGCGGTCCGGATTTCCCCTCGGGTGATCCGGCTTCGCACCCGGGCCTGCGCCGATGTTTGGAATAAGCCTTCAACCTCGCGGCGGCATGCAGTTGTTATGATCGTCAGCCGACCTCAACCCCGACCCCGCCCGGCGGGCAAACCCAAATGACCGATATCGACTCCCAGTTCACCCAGGCCCAGGAAGACGTAAAACAACTGCCGGAACGCCCGGGCAACCTCACGCTGCTGCGTCTGTACGCCCTCTTCAAGCAGGCTAGCGAAGGCGATGTTCACGGCGACAAGCCGGGCTTCACCGACATCGTCGGCAAATACAAGTACGACGCGTGGGCCGCGCTCAAAGGCACCGCGCAGGACGCCGCGAAGCAGCAATACGTCGACCTCGTCGAATCGCTGAAGAGCGGCGCGTCGGCCTGAAGCGGCTCTGAAGCGGCTCCGAAGCGGTAACGGGCGGCCCGACCGGCAATCGGGCGGCAATCGGGCGGCCCTCCGGTCGCCTTCCGCTGCAATTTTTCTGCCAGGAAGTTTCCTAACAGTGGCGCGGCGCAGCAAAACCCTATACAATGCTGCCTGCGCTTCACTGCTTTGCCCGGCTTTCTTCTAGCGGCCTTTGCGGCGCAGCGCCTCGTAGCGTTTAGCTCCAATCCAGTTTAGAACCTGTCCCCTCCTGCCTAGCCCCCTACGGGCGATCATGTCCCAGGCTGGCGGCACGCCGTGTTGGCATGTCGCATCCGATACAGCTTCTAACGAAAAGCTCGCCTTCATTGTCGCGAGCTGCCCCCGTTTTTCGATTTGCTCGCTGCTTCTTTGCTCGCTGAATCCGACGACTTGGGTATGCCGATTGGCGCCGACGTTTTAATTCCGTGTGTACCAAGGATTTACCAAGGATTCTCATGACTTCGAGCAACACCTCCAGCAGCCCGTTGAACGCCATCGCCGACCAGGCACTCGGTCTCGCCGACGCACCCGCACAAGCCGCAGCCGTCGCTGCCGCTCC
>DASWPR010000238.1:0-1714 GCA_036398455.1 Dokdonella sp. | reverse complement strand
AATCTGAGCCAGCCGCTCGACGGCATATAGATGCCACGCTTGCGCAGACCGAGAAACAGCAGCAGCGCATTGCCGCAAGCGCCGAGTCCGACGCTCAGCGTCAAACCCGCGTGCGCGAAAATCGGCACGAACACATAATTGCTCAGCTGCGTGAGGATCAGCACGAAGACACCGATCTTCACCGGCGTCTTGATGTCCTGCTTGGCGTAGAAACCCGGCGCAAGGATCTTGATGAGAATCAGACCGATCAGCCCGACGCCGTAAGCCGCCAGCGCGCGGGCGACCATCACCACCGAGTTGCCGTCGAACTTGCCGTAGTTGA
Organism: Dokdonella sp.; assembly: GCA_036398455.1. Classification (GTDB taxonomy): domain Bacteria; phylum Pseudomonadota; class Gammaproteobacteria; order Xanthomonadales; family Rhodanobacteraceae; genus Dokdonella_A. Next base: position 1,392 of record DASWPR010000238.1, on the reverse strand, counting down.
ACAGCGTGGCGGTCAGCGGCTGCGCGAAGAAAAACAGCGCGACGGCGCTCGGCGCGGCAAGCAGGAAGGTGACACGCAGGCCCCAGTCGAGCAGCGACGAATACTCGTGCGGGTCGGCGTCGACGTGCGCCTTGGAGAGGCTCGGCAGCAGGATCGTGCCGAGCGCGACGCCCAGCAGCGCGGTGGGAAACTCCATCAGCCGGTCGGCGTAGTTGATCCAGGACACGGCCCCGGGGCCGATGCGCGACGCGATATTCGTGTTGATGATCAGGCTGATCTGCGCGACCGAGACGGCGAACATCGCGGGCACCATCTTGGACAGCACACGCTTCACGCCGCGATGCGCAAGCGCCTTCACGGGATTCAGGCCGATGCGCGGAATCATGTCGATCTTCTTCAGACCCGGCAGTTGCACCAGGAACTGCAGCACGCCGCCCGCGATCACCGCCCAGGCGAGCGCATAGACCGGCGTTTGCAGGCGCGGCGCAACGAACACCGCGGCGACGATGAACGCGACGTTCAGCAGAACCGGCGCGAACGCGGGCAGCGAGAAGTTTTTGTACGTATTCAGCACGCCCGACGCCAGCGACGTCAGCGAAATGAAAATGATGTACGGGAACATGATGCGCGTCATGGTGACCGCGAGCGCGTACGCATGACCTTCATGCGCGAGACCCGAGGCAACGACGAACACCACGCCCGTGGCGCCTACCACGCCGATCAGCGAGAGGACCGCGAGCGCCCAGGCGAGCACTGTCGACGTGGCGTCGACCAGTGCCTTGGTGGCATCGTGGCCCTGCTGGTTCTTGAACTCGGCGAGGATCGGCACGAAGGCCTGCGAGAACGCGCCTTCGGCGGAGATGCGGCGCAGCAGGTTCGGAATGCGGAAGGCGACGTAAAACGCGTCAGTGTATTGACTGGCACCGAACGCGCGTGCGATCAGCGTTTCGCGGGCCAGTCCGGTCACGCGCGACAGCAGCGTGAAGCCGCTGACCGTCAGCAGGGCTCGGAATAGATTCATGGGGCGCTTATTATACGGGTGCCGCAAGTGCGGACGACGAGCCGGAACGCGATTCGGACCGATTTGCCGCGCAGACGTTCGATACGACAGGCGCATCGGCGCGTTTTTCCTCGCCTCGCGCGCGGCGCCGTCCCGTTCGACAGGCCGCCGCGGCCGCCCTTCTGCCCGGACTTCGGCGCGACGCCGCGCAATGGCCGCCGGCCGGGCGTCGGACTTTACGCAATGGGGCGGCACGGCGTCATAGCGCTTTCCCGTTGCCACGTGCCTGATTTTGTTGCTATAATCGCCGGTTTCGAAGCTCGCTTAACTTTCGGGCCATTTCCGTACGAGGTCGGGGTCGGCGCCACGCCACCTGCGAACACCCTCGAATA
>DASWPR010000237.1:0-9468 GCA_036398455.1 Dokdonella sp. | reverse complement strand
TACAGCAACTACGTCGGCCTGATCGGCATCGGCCGCATCCAGCGCGGCAAGGTGCGCACCAACATGCAGGTCGCGGTCATCGATCGCGAAGGCAAGAAGCGCAATGAGAAAGTGCTGTAGGTGCTCGGCTTCATGGGACTCGAGCGCCGCGAAGTCGCCGAGGCGGAAGCCGGCGACATCATCGCGATCAACGGCATCGAATCGCTGGGCATCTCCGACACCATCTGCGCACCCGAGGCGCCGGAGCAGTTGCCGGTGCTGACCGTCGACGAGCCGACGATCAGCATGACCTTTCAGGTCAACAACTCGCCGTTCGCGGGGACGAAAGAACACAGCGGCGGCAAGTTCCTCACCAGCCGCCAGATCCGCGAGCGGCTGATGCGCGAGACGCTGCACAACGTCGCCATGAAGGTCGAGGAAACCGCCGACCCGGACAAGTTCAAGGTATCCGGCCGTGGCGAACTGCATCTGTCGGTGCTGATCGAGACGATGCGCCGCGAAGGCTACGAACTCGCCGTGTCGCGCCCGGAAGTGATCATAAAGGAAATCGACGGCGTGCTCAGCGAACCGATCGAGCAGCTCGTCGTCGACATGGAAGAAGCCTACCAGGGCGGCGTGATGGAGCGCCTCGGCCAACGCCGCGGCCAGCTTTCGAACATGGAACCGGACGGCAAGGGCCGCGTGCGCCTCGACTATATGATCCCGGCGCGCGGCCTGATCGGTTTCCAGACCGAATTCCGCACCATCACGGCCGGCACCGGCCTGCTGTTCCATGTGTTCGATCACTACGGCCCGAAGTCCGAAGGCGCGATCGCGAAGCGGCCGAACGGCGTGATGATCTCGAACGGCCAGGGGCCGGCGCCGGCGTACTCGCTGGTCAGCCTGCAGGAACGCGGACGCCTGCTGGTCAGCGAAGGCGACCAGATCTATGAAGGCCAGCTGGTCGGCATCCACTCCAAGGACAACGACCTCACGGTCAACGCCCTGCGCGCCAAGCAGATGACCAACATCCGCGCCGCCGGCAAGGACGAGAACGTGCAGCTGACGCCGGCGATCAAGATGTCGCTGGAACAGGCGCTCGAATTCATCGAGGAAGACGAACTGGTCGAGGTCACGCCGAAGCAGATCCGTCTGCGCAAGAAGCATCTGACCGAAAGCGATCGCAAGAAGGCGTCGCGCCAGGCGGCGTAACCTCGCAACACATGACCTCGCAGGAAGAGCAGCGCCGTCAGAGGCGCTGCTCGATGCGCAAGTAGACGACGCGGCCGATCGCATCGTACAGACCCGCGCCGTACGACCCGTTGTAGTCGATGAAGGGCTGCCGGTCGGCGAGGTTGCGCGCGCCGAGGCTGAGCGTGGTCCTGTCGGTGACGGACCAGGCGATCTGGGCATCGACGGTGGCGTAGCGCGGCACGTTTTGCGTGCAGGTATCCGACGTGGTGTCGTAATAGTCGCAGTTGCGCTGCGCGCCGATCAGATGCGCGCTGGCCGCGGCGCTCCACGCGCCGCGGCGCCAGTCGACGCCGAGGTTGACGCGGTCACGCGGGCTGCCGAGATAGCCGAGCAGGTTGTCGGTCTCGCCGCCGGGAAAGCGTTGCTGGGTCTGCGTCAATCGCGACCAGGCGAGCTGCGCGCCGACGCGACCGATGTCGAAGTCGTGCGCGACACGCAGGTTGACGTCGAAACCGCGCGACAGGCTGCTCGCCGCGTTGACCGATTGCGGGATCAGCACCTGCGTGATCTCGCCGTCGGGTCCGCGCTGGACGAGGCCTTCGTTATCGGGATCGCAGGCGCGTCCCTGCTGGTGGCAGTCGATGTCGTTCTGGATCACCGCAAACGGATCGAGCGAGGTGATCGCGTTGCTGAAGCGCGTGCGGAACGCCTGCACTCCGGCACTGAAATCCGGCGTCGGCGAATAGACGATGCCGACGCTGATCTGGCGCGCCGTTTCCGGCCCCAGCGACGGATTGGGGTAGAACAGCACCTGCCGGAACGGTGCGCTGCAGGCGATCGGATCGTTCGGCCGCAGCTGGCAGCCGAGCAGATCCGGAATCTGCAATTCCTGCAGCGACGGCGGCGTCGACAGCGTGACCAGATCGGGCACGTGGAAGCCCTTGCCGATGCTCGCGCGCAGCAGCAGCGAATCCGTCGCCTTCCACATCACGGCCAGCTTCGGACTCGTCGCGGCGCCGCCGTCGCTGTAGTCGTCGCGCCGGATCGCCGCCTTGATCTGCCAGCGCCCATTCGGATTCAGGGCGAACTCGCTGAAGAACGCGTGATAGTTGCGCGTGCGATCGGTGGGCGTACCCGGCGGATTGCCGACGATGTCGTTCGCATCGACGAGGGGATCGTCCTGCAGCTGCAGCGTTTCATGCGTGTAGTCGACGCCGCCGAGCACGTCGAGCGGAACGCCGAACAGCGAGAACGAGGCCGGCTGCAGATGCGCCGTGACGCCCTGGGTGCGGTGCACGGCGGTATTGCGGAAGGCGGTCGTGAACTGCGAAAAATCCTGCGTCGACGGATCGGCGAACGGGTTGAACGAGCCGTCCGCAAACGCCTGCAGCAGGCGTGATCGGCTGACGTCGTTGCGCCCATCGAGTTCCTCGCCGTAGTGCGTGCCGGTCACGTCGATGTTCCAGTCCGCATCCCATGCGCCGATGCGCCTGCCGCCGATGCCGGCCGTCAGCTGCTGCACGTCCTCGTCGCTGATCGCGATGCGGTGACCGACCGGTGTCGGGCGATAGAGCAGATCCAGTGGATAGCCGACGCCGGGCGCCACCTCGCCGAGCGTGGGATTGAACGGACTGTCGGCTGCGATCGCATCGGCAAGACCCGTCGCCGGCGCCGCTGCGAGTTCGGAGCGTGCGTGGTTTTGCGTGACGAGCAGGATGGCATGCACGTTGAAGGCGTCGCCGAGCAGGGTGGAACCCTGTCCAAGCAGCGTCTTGCGCTCCAGCGCGGCGAGCAGCTGCGCATCGGCGACGAAGTTGTACTCGCAATAGGTCGAGCCGTCGGTATCGACCGGACTCACCTGCGAATTCGGATAGCGCGGATTCGTGCCGATGGCGCTCGGGCAATTCGCGGCGGCGTGGTAGGCCTGGTCGACGTCGGGCGACGCACTGTCGCGATGCCACGTCGGCGGTGCGCCGTACGGAGAGAATTGCGGCGGCAGGAAGTTGCGCTGGTTGGAGAACAGCGGATCGCTTTTCGAATAGTCGACGCTCAGCATCAACTGGCTGCGATCATCGTGGAATCCGATCACGGCGCTCGCTGCGTTCGTATCCGCGCCACTCTTGCCCGGCCGGTCGACCTGGCCGCTGAATGCTGCGCCGCTGAAGTTCTGTTTCGTGATCACGTTGATCACGCCGCCGATCGCCTGCGATCCGTAGATCGCCGACGCACCGTCGTCGAGTATCTCGATCCGATCGACCGCCGCCCACGGCAGGACGTTGAGATTCTGCACATCGCCGTTCAAGGAGGGCTCGCCCACCAGCGGAACGCCGTTCAGCAGCACCAGCGTGTATTGCGCGCCCTGCCCGCGCAGGTTGACCGTGGTGCTGCCCGGCGACAGGCTCGTCGCGGCGCGATCGGTGGTGGGACCGAAACTGTTCTGGGTGAGATTGCGCAGCACGCCGGCGATCGAGGTCTGGCCGCTCGCGTCGAGCTCCTCGCGCGTGATGACGATCAATGGCTGCAGGTCCTCCTGGTCGACGCGTTTCATGCGCGTGCCGGTCACCGTGATCGGGTCCAGCTGCGTAGCCGGCGCGCCGGCGCTGTCGTCCTGCGAATGCGCCGATGACGCGGCAAGCAGCAGTGCCACCATGAAGACCGTCCGCACTCGCATGCCGCCGGCGCGCTTGCCGTGATATCCCCGACTTTCCATCTCAGATCCTCCCGTCACGGTGGTCGGCGGATGCGCCAACCTACGAATCTATTCGTATATTTGCGACGCAGCGGACCCTCCGACCGCCGCGGAACGTCCTATTCAAGGGGAAATGCGCGGGCCCCAACGAGCGCTCGCACGCGCAGGCGTGGAACCGGCGCAGAGGCGGCCGCCCGCTCACGCCCGGCGGCGGCGCGGCCGCAACGCACGCCGCAGCCGGCATGCATCGGCACAGACGATTCGCTGCGATGGCGCATGGTTCCGCCTCCCCTGCACGAGCGTCGAGCAATCTATAACGTACTTACGTACGACACGTGACGTATTTATGCCAGAATATTTCGTGCGCGTAAACAGGCGCCGCCTACGGCAGCGTCGGCGGCGAGGATGGCGATCGATCTCGAGGTCGGCAGCACTGCGTCGCCGCGGACTCGCAACGACATCGCGGCGCGCCGTCGGCTGCATGGCGCACTGGAAGCCAGCACAACGTGGCCGTCTTCACGTGCGTTCGCGCACGCGCCGGCACGACACTGGCAGCGTTGGGAGAAACACCGGCCGAAACGTCATGCCGCAATCGGCGCGTGTCGGTCGAATCGCCTCAGCGGCGCAGTCGGAGCGCCGGATCGTCCGGCGCCATCACACGCAGATACTGGCGGTCGAACGCGGCCAGCTGGCTTTCGAGTTCCGAATAGGGCCCCGGCTGCCAGGCCAGCGACGTGACGCCGCGGTGCGCATTCGCGCACAGCTCCCAGTCCTGCCGGTTGGTCAGGTCCCAGAACGCGATTGCGGGCTCGGCATCGAAACCTTCGGCGGCGATCGCATCGGGATGGAAATACCAGTCGCATACGATGCGCGTACGACCGAGCGCGAGCGCCTGCGCGCGGTGCACCAGCACGTAGTCGGGATGGAACGAAATGAACGCGCTCGGAAACACCGTGTAGTAATAGACGCGACCGCGCTCTTCCGCCGACAAGCGCGCGAACGGCTGCGCGCAACGCTCGCCGCCGATCGTCATGCTGCCTTCCGGATTGCTCATCCACATCGGTCCGCCGAGCACCGGTCCTTCGTCGAGATCGTTTTCGGCATTGCGGAACGGCGTCAGCTTGTTCAGCAGTGGATGCACCGTCGGGCAGTGATAGCACTCGCTGAAGTTGTGGAAGATGAGTTTCCAGTTCGCATCCACCTCGTACACCGCCTGATGCACCGAGCGCAGTTCCGCCGCCTGGCGATGCGCGAACTTGCCGACCAGCGCCGGCAGCGCCTCGGCGAACGGCAACGGCTGGCGCGCGAGATTGAGGAACACGAAACCTTGCCACGTCTCCAGCGCCACGGAATGCAGCGGAAAGTCCGCGCTATCGAATGCGGCGACATCGGCCATCGCCGGCACCGCGCGCAAGGCACCGTCGAGTCCGTAGGTCCAGGCGTGGTACGGGCACTGGATCGAAGCACCGAGCGTGCCGGCCGCCGCCTGGCACAAGCGGCTGCCGCGATGCCGGCAATGGTTGTGGAACGCGCGCACCTGCCCGTCGCCGTCGCGCAGCACGATGACGCTTTCCCGATCGATCTCGAACAGGAAATAGCTGCCCGCCTCGGCCAGTTGCGACACATGTCCGACCAGCAGCCAGGAGCGCATAAAAATTCGTTCGCGCTCGCGGCGGAAGACTTCATCCGACGTGAAATATTCGCGTGGGAGCGTTTTCTGACCGAACGAGGTACGCGTCTTCATGGCGGGACTTCCTGCAGGTCGCGTCATCCTGCCACGCCGCACTGCGCGAGGCGAATCGCACCGGCGCCGGCGGCAGCCGCTCAATCGAGCGCGTACACGTTGCCGTCGGCGCTGCCGAAATACACCACGCCGTCGATCACCAGCGGCGAGGAATAGATCGAGCCGACCGAATCCTGCCGGTTCGCGGCGATCAGCGGCGCCTCGCGCCAGTTCGAACGGAACAGCAGGGGACTGTTGAATTTGCGCTCCGACGTCAGCACCCAGCCGGCGTTGCGCCTGGAAGCATCGGTCTGGAAATCCCACAGCAGATCGCCGCTGGCGAGATCGCGCGCTTCCAGCGTTCCGTTGAGCACGCCGACGAGCACCACATCGCCTGCGACCGCCGGCGAAGAAAATACGAACGCCTTGCCTTGCTGCTGCACGACCGGCTTGCCGGTCGCGGCGTCGACGACGTGGTACAGGCTCGAATCCGAGGTCGCGAAGAAGACCTTGCCCTGGGCGACCGCCGGCGAACTGACGACCCAGCTGAGTCCGGTACCGAAGCGCCATTTTTCGCGGCCGGTTGCGGCATCGATCGCGTACAGATTGGAGTCGCGGCAGCCGCTGTAGACGACCCCGTCGACGACCGCCGGCGAGGACTGGAATCCGACCTGGTTGTGGATCGCGGCGTCCTCGCCGCCGTGATAGCGCCACTTCTCCTGCCCGTTGGCCGCATCGATGGCGTAGAGGTAACTGTCCCAGCTGCCGACATACAACACGCCGTTCGCCAATGCCGGCGATGCGTGCACGACGTCGCCGGTATGGAACTTCCAGCGCAGTTCGCCAGAGGCGCTGTCGAGCGCGTACACGTTGCCGTCGCCGCTGCCGAAATACACCGCATTTGCGCCAACGACCGGGCTCGACAGGAAGACGTCGTAAGGATCGGCGATCGTCTGCGCTGCAGGCTGCATGCCGTGCAGGCCCTTCGCTTCGAAACGGCGCTCGCCCGCCGTCGCGAACTTCCATTTCGTGACGCCCGTACGCGCGTTCAGTGCATAGAACTTGCCATCGTAGCTGCCCACGTACACCGTTCCGCCGGCAACCGCGGGACTGGCTGCCACCGGTCCACCGGTGGCGTGCTTCCAGCGCTGGCGGCCGCTGGCTGCGTCGACCGCATACACATTGCCGTCGTCGCTGCCGAAATAAAGCAGGCCATCGCTCCACACCGGCGAAGAGACGACGCGGCTGCCGGTCTGGAATTTCCATACGATCCGATGGAACTGGCGCGGCGATTTGCCTGTGTAGGTTCCGCTGTGCGCAGCATCGCCACGAAACATGGATTGCGCCGGGCAAGGCTCGAATGCGAACGCCAGCAACACGGCGGCGAAGAGCGTCGATGTCTTCATGGCGATTCTCAACCTGGCCGGCGCAAGAGGAGCGGCAGCTCGACGGCGCCTTGCTCGAAGGTTCCCTTGATATCTGCGCTCTCCTTGCGCAAACGGCCTTCGAAGTTGATGCCGAACTCGCTCGATTCGATGCGCAGGAGACCTTCTTCCTGCGTCAGCAGGTCGACCGGCAGATTCGTCGTGCGTTTGCCGACCACGACGAACTCGGCCGTCGCCGCTGCGTTCGCATGATTGCTCAGCGTGAGGATAACGTGGCGCCGGTAGCCGCCGAGTTCGTATTCGCCGATCCAGCGGCCTTCGATCTCCTTCGCGACCGCCGTGCTGTGCGGTGGCAGCTCGACGAATGCAGGCCCGGTCTTTCGCAATGCGAAGGGCGCGCTCTGGCCGCCCTGCCGAAACGTTCCCGTCATCGCATCGCCGGCGACGTGCGCGGTGAACTGCGCTTCGTCGTCCACCGTACGCGAGAAGCCACGCTGCATCGCGAAGGTCACCGAGGACGCGTCGACGGCAATCTCCGACAGCGGTGCTCCTTTCAACGCCAGCGCGGGAGCGATGACGGAACCGACCCAGGCGGCGGATGTGTCCTGCGCCAGATCGACGATCACGTCGAGCGCATTTCCCGGAATCTCGATCGTGCCCTGCCAGCGACCGGACGCGACTTCGGCTGCGCTGCACAGCGCGACAGGAATGCCGCACAACGCGGCCAGGATGAGCCACCGCATGATCGACCTCGACGCATGGCTGCGGACGATGCCGCAGGAAATCGCTGCGAGCCTCGTGTGTGCGAGGCCGGCACTGCGAGGGAAAATGCGCCCGGCGCCGACGACTGCCGCGTGCCGGAAGTACCCCCGTGTCGGGAGTCACGCCGCGGCGCGCGAGGAGCACGAGGCCCTGCCCGTGTGCATGCAGATCGCTTCGCGGTAAGCCGTGAGGTGGGATGCTGCAGTTTCCGCTGGCACCGGATGCGCCGACGGCGTCCGACCCGTCGCCGATGCCGATCGCCTGGGCGTATCGACAATGTCCGCGATCGAACGCGGACGCTCTCACTCGCCCATCAATTTTCCTGCCGTCCCTCTCTATCGCTCTGCAGCGGGAATCACCCCGATGCTGCTCATCCATTTTTCGGCCAAGGCTGGCCAGCGGGTGATCGGATTCGACGTGGGTCGCAGGCCGAACGCATGCCCGCCGTGGGCGTACAGATGCATCTCCGCCGGCACCTCGGCCTTCTTCAACGCCGCGTAGTAAACCAGCGACTGATTCACGCCGTCCGTGTAGTCGTCTTCTGCCTGCAGCAAGAACGTCGGCGGCGTCTCACGGGAAACCGGCACATTGCGATTCAAGGCATCGGCCTCGGTCGCCAGATGCCCCGGATAAATCGCCAGGGCAAAATCCGGACGGCTGCTTTCCGTGTCGGCGGAGTCGACCGGCGCATACCAGCGGCGCTTGAACTGCGTACTCACTTCCGCCACCAGATAGCCGCCCGCTGAAAACCCGAGCACGCCTACCTTGTGGGGATCGATACTCCATTGCGCAGCATGCAGGCGCACCAGCCTCAATGCACGCTGGGCGTCCTCCAATGCCGGCAGCGGTACCTCACGGTTGCGAGGGCGGCAATCGCAGCGCCAGTCGTACGGCGCACTCGGCACGCGATACTTCAGCAATACGCATGTGACGCCGCTGGATGTCAGCCAGTCGCAGACCTCGGTGCCTTCGAGATCCATCGCCAAGATCTGGAAGCCGCCACCCGGAAACACGACGACCGCGGCACCCGTGTTCCTTCCCTTCGGCGCATAAACGGTCATCGTCGGCTGCGACACGTTGCTCACGGAAACCACGGACTTGCCCGCGATGAGCGATGTGTCTTCCTTGACGTATTCCGGCCCCGGCATGGGCGTGGCGTCGGGCGGCGTTGCGGGCCACAGCGATATTTGCGTATGGCCGGCGGCGGGCTGCCAGACCGTGGGCTGCGCGAATACGCTTCCACAAACAGCCAGCAGGCAGACGGCTGTCGTCCACAACTTCATGACGCTCCTCCATTTTGGCGCCAGGCCAACGTCGTGCGATCAAGGCAGGGAATCAGGTGCAACCCCTGCCTCGAATCCTGCACGCTGCGTCGGGTCTGCTGCAGCCGTTTCCATGGATTTCTTCGGGCAAGCGTGCTGCAGCCGGTGACCCGCGGAGCTTGGATACATGGGCCGGGCCAACGGCGAGGTGTCTGCGTCGCAAGCCGATATTTGCAGCTCGCGGGCAACGTTCCCCTGTCGGAGAAGCAGTGACACCTGCGGGACACGGTTCGACCGCAGCAGCATGGGGTCATGCGATGGCCGCGAGAAGAAGCGGAAGCAGCGAGACAGCGAAGCGCAGGGCGACATCAGGCATCGTAGGCGACAAGCACACGCGACCGTCGGGCGCGACGGTGACCAGCGCCGAAGTGCGTGCGCAGAGGCCATTTGGATTCCCGCTTTCGCGGGAATGAC
>DASWPR010000236.1:0-24717 GCA_036398455.1 Dokdonella sp. | reverse complement strand
CTCGACGCCGATATCCGATCCGGTCCAGTCCAGTCCAGTCCCGCAGCCGCCAGCACCTTGTCGATGCGTCAATGCGCATTGCCCGCGTCGTCATCAGGGTGATCCACGATGTCATCCGCTACGCTGGCGAAGGTAGGGGAAGAACGCGTCCTATCTGCAAATGCGATCATTTGGCGTAGCTGCAATAGATCACGGCACGGGGGTTCGGCATCGCCTCGAGAGGCAGCATGCGATGCGCGTGATCGGCGACTGATCCAGTTCTACAAGGCCGTCGCCCGCATCAGGCGCTTGGCATGAAGACACCCGACTTTAGTGGACTGATCTGAGCAGAAACCGCTGGGTCATTACAAAGGCGGCTGCCGTGGACAACGCTGCGCTTTGCACCGGCCACAGCACCATTGCGGGATGCCAGGAAGATGCGGCCGACGCACGGAAGCCCTACTTCTGAAGGTCATTTATTACTTGCAAAGTAATATATTACATGCAGAATAGATCGAGCCCCCAGGGCTGACGCAGCGGTCCACATGTCCCAACAGGTAGTGAAAGTGTTGAGGCGCCTCCACAGCAAGCGCGACTTGAGATCGGAGATTCTCGATCTGGCCGCGGCCATCGGGGAGGAGAAGGCTGGCCGCCTGGAAATCGTCGCGCCGGTCATTGCGCCGGAAACCATTCGAGAGGAGTGGGAGCGGCTGCTGCCCGTGCTGGTGCCGAGTGTGCGCGAGCGCATGCGTCTTCATATTGAACAAGCTCCGCATAGCAGCCTCATCCCGAAGCGGGCAGGGATCGTGCCTTTATCTCGCCCCAACTACCGCTTCGAGGTCCTTCGCCTGCTGATCGGCGCGAGTCTTGAAGATGATGGACCGCAGTCGCTTCAGGGGATCATTGAGAAGATCGGAGTTTCTCAAACACCGATTCGCGCGGCATTGCAGGATCTGAAACGGGCGGGTCTTTTGTCGCCATGGACTCGATCGCTCGAACTGGCCGCTCCCGAGAGCCTGTCCTCGGAGCTATTGGCGAAAGTCGGCGCTCTACCCGAGACGCTGCGGTTTCGCTTTGAACGTGGCGCCCCAATCAAACCGCCGGCGATGTTGCTTCGTCGCGCACTTCCGCTGCTGCACGCCAAAGCCCGCAAAGGATGGGAAACGATGGCGCTTTCCGGTGTGCCGGTGGCGCAGAAGGATGTTCCTCAGTTGGACCTGGTGGGTGTGCCGCGTCTGGATCTTCTCGCACAAATAGGCCGGGACGCAGAGGTCTTCGACACGAGCCTGCTGCGCGATGTGGACGACGGCCTGGAGCTGGAGCCCAATGTCCTCGCCCCCGCGCCTGTCGTCGTTACGCTGGTGCGGGCCGATACGGTGTTTGTCAGGGATATCGGTCTCGACCGTGCGCGGTGTGCCTATCCGCACGACGTCCTGATGTCGCTGCTCGACCTTGGGTTGCGCGACCAGACCATTCAATATGCCAACGCAATCCGGCGAGCCGATCGTGAACCGCCTGCATCTTGAACTCGATGCCAGTGCGCTGCTGGAGCGGGTGGCGGCCAATGTCCCCGAAAGCCTGCGTAACAATGCGGTGGTTATCGGCAGCATCGCGACCGCGTGGGCATTCCGCGAGGTGTCGGGCACGAACACGGTGGCCACCAAGGACATCGATCTTCTGCTGCGACCGGGCATCGATGCGGTCTCAACAGCCATAACGCTTGGGCAAGTCTTGCTTGAAGAAGGATGGCAGCCCCGATTTCCGCAGGGGCGTGAGCGCGCAACGGCCGACATGGCTGACGACGAACTTCCCGCCCTGCGTCTAACCCCGCCCGGTGGCGAAGACGGCTGGTTTCTCGAGTTGCTCGCAGCTCCACCCTTCGAGCAGAAGGAGCGCAAGCACTGGCAGCGCTTTGTCACGTCCGCTGGGATATTCGGTCTACCCAGTTTCCGCTACATGCCCGTGGCCGTATTCGACGCGGAACAAACGGTACACGGCCTGCGCGTCGCCAAACCGGCGTGTATGGCCCTGGCGCACTTGCTGGAACATGCCGAACCTAACCGGACTCCGATTTCCGGTCTCCCAGGCAATCCCCCGCGGTTCGTGAAGGACATAGGGCGGGCGGTGGCACTCTGGTGGCTTGCCGGCCAGGCATCCGTTACCGCCGCCGGGGATTGGAGGGCTGCGTGGGGCGCTGTCATGGACGCGCTCTACCCGAATCATCGCGCAGAAATGCTGAGCGCCGCCCGGACAGGCTTGCACTCGTTGGAAGGTCACGTGCGCGACGCGCATCAGTTGGCCATGACGAGTGTGCTGGCATCGCATGGCACGACGCTGGGCGCGTTTCAGCGTGCGTACGCGGGCTTGTTTCGATTGCTCGAACACGACTGATATCGCCCGACTGAATCCCGCCGCTACACTCACTGACGAGAAAACAGGGTCGCGACCGAGCGATCGATTGTTGTACCCATAGTCATTCCCTTCGCGTCCGCCAAGCGTTCGAACGCTCATTGCGGCACAACACCCGGCGAAATCTCACGAGCTTCCGCATCGGCAAGTAGCCCTCTCGCCGCACTCACGCGCACGCCTCTCGGGCATCATGCGCCCCATGTCCGCACCACCCGATTTCCGCCTCTACTCCAGCAACGCGCTCGATGTGCTTGCTGCGCTGCTGGCGGAAGAGCTGCGCGTGGCGCCGGTCGGCGCGGGCCTGCTCGACCCCGATACGATCCTGATTCCGCAGCCATCGATGCGGCGCTGGCTGCAGAAGACGCTGGCCGAGCGCCACGGCATTGCGGCGAACCTGCGTTTCCTCGCGCCGGGACAGTTCGTCGGCGAGGTGCTGGCGGCGAACCTGCCCGATGCCGAGGATGCGGTGACCATCGATCCGGCGTGCTTGCAATGGCGCCTGTACGCGGCGCTGCGCGATGCGGAACTGCTTGCGCAGCCGGCGTTCGACGGTGCGTTGCGCGGCTATCTCTCGGGTGCCGACGCCGAGCTCAACGCGTGGTCGCTCGCGAGTGGACTCGGCGATGCGTTCACCAAATATCAGGCATGGCGGCGCGACTGGCTGCTGCGCTGGGATCGCGGCGCCGACGCCGACGATTGGCAGGCGCTGCTGTGGCGCCACGTGACGCGCGGACGCCGCCATCGCGCGCAGGCGATCGATGCGTTCCTGCGCCAGCATTCCGCTGCGCACGCGCCGCCGCCGGGCGGCCTGCCGCCGCGCGTGTTCGCGTTCGCCTGCCTCAATGTGTCGCCCGATGTGCTGCATGTGCTGGCGACCGCCGCGCGCGCGACCACGTTGCATTTCTATCTGCCGACGCCGACGCGCAAGTACTGGGGCGACCTGCCGGACTTGCGCGACGGCCTCGCCGCCGGTGCGCTCGAAGCCGCGGACGGCGGCGACAATCCATTGCTCGCGGCCTGGGGTCGCGCCGGCCGCGACTTCATCGCGACCTTGTTCTCGTACGACATCGTGGCGCCGCGGGAAATCGAGGCGTACGCGCCGCCGGATCCCGCGCAAGGCCTGCTGCAGCGTCTGCAGCGCGACATTCTGGAACGCCGCGCCGCAGCGCCGCCAACGTGGCCGACAGCGGCAATCGACAGCGACCGTTCGCTGCAGATCCACGCCTGCCACACGCGCCTGCGCGAGGTGCAGGTGCTGCACGATCAGCTGCGTGCGCTGTTCGAGGACCAGCCCGACCTGGAGCCGCGCGATGTCGCCGTGATGGCACCGGACATCGACGCTTACGCACCGTACGTCGCCGCCGTATTCGGCGGCGCGCAGGGCTCGAACCGTTTCATCCCGTACACGCTCGCCGACGGCAGCATGAGTGCGCTGTCGCCGCTCGCCGATCTGTTTCTGCGCCTGCTGGAATTGCCGCAGGCGCGCCTGACCAGTAACGAAGTGCTCGACCTGCTCGCGCTGCCCGGCGTGCGCCGCCGCTTCGAACTCGACGACAGCGAACTCGACCAGGTGCGCGCCTGGGTCGCTGCGGCGGGCGCGCGCTGGGGCATCGACGAGCATCACCGTGCGCGCCTCGGCGCGCCGAGCGAACACGCCTACACCTGGCGCTACGCACTCGACCGGCTCCTGCTCGGCTACGCCAGCGGCAGCGACGACGACATCGCAGGTGTCGCGCCCTGGCCGCATCTGGAAGGCGCTGCGCTGCTCGCGCTCGATGCATTGATCCGCCTGCTCGATCAGCTCGAACGCGCGGCGCGCGATCTCGCGCTGGCGCAAAGCGCGGAGGAATGGCAACGCCGGCTCAGCTCGCTGCTGGAAGATCTGTTGCCGGAGTTCGCGCTCGATGCCGCCGAACGGCGCGCGCTCGAACACGTGCTCGCCGAACTGGAAGCGTTCCGCCGCGCCGCGGCCGAAGCCGGCGTCGCGCACGCGATTCCGGCGCAAGTCGTGCGCGCGCACTTCCATGCGCGCCTTGGCGAAGCCGATACGCGACAGGCCTTTCTCGCCGGCGGCGTCAGCTTCTGCCGCATGGTGCCGATGCGCCTGATTCCGTTCCGCGTGATCTGCCTCCTCGGCCTCAACGACGGCGACTATCCGCGCCGTGAACCGCCCTCGACGCTGAATCGTCTGGTCGCCGCGCTCGACCAGCCCGCGCAGCGCCGGCGTGGCGACCGTTCGGTGCGCGACGACGACCGCTTCCTGTTCCTGCAGCTGCTGACGGCGGCCGAGCGCGTGTTCTATCTCAGCTATATCGGCCGCGACGCCGGCGACGGCTCGCCGCGCGAACCGTCGGTGCTCGTCTCCGAACTGCTCGATGCGGCGTCGCGCGTGTTCGATGATCCCGCGGCCGCGCGACGGCGCCTCGTACTGCAGCATCCGCTGCAACCGTTCGGGCGCAGTGGCGTCGATGCCACGCGTCGCGTCGCGTTCGACCCCGCCTGGCAGGCCGCACTGACGACGCGTGCGAGCGTGCAGACGGAGGTGCCTTTCGCCACACACGCACTGCCCGCGATTGAACCCCGCAGCAGCATCGACTACGCGGAGTTGCGCGCGTTCCTGCTCAATCCACAGCGCAGCTTTCTGCGCAACCGCCTCGGCCTGCGTCTGCTCGGCACTGAGGTGCGCATCGCCGAAGACGAGCCGTTCACGGCGGTCGATGCGCTCGAAAACAGCGTGTTGAAACACCGCGTCCTCGCCGCCCTTATCGACGCGGAGCCACCGGACGACGTGCGGCTGTGCCGTCGACTGCAGGCCGAAGCCTTGCTGCCGCCCGCAGCGGCCGGCATGCAGCGGTTGCGCACGCTGCTCGGCGGATTGCGCCCGCTGGCGCGCGCGATCGCGGCCGCGCGCAGCGGCGAGGAGCACGCGCTCGCATTCACGCTCGATCTCGACGGCGTGACGCTCGCCGGTGCGCTCGAATCGATCGACGCGGCCGCGGCCGTGCGCATCAAGCCGGGCACGCCGGGCGGACGCGACTGGCTGCGCTGGCACCTCGACGCGCTCGTCCTTGCTGCGCTCGGCGAACCGCGCGAGGTCGCCGTCTTCGCGGAGTTCGGCGGCGGCGATCTCGGCCCGCGCGTGCTGCCGCGCCACGCGGCGCCGGCGGCGCGCGCGGCGTTGCGCTGGCTGGTCGATCGCCTGCACGACGGCCTCGCGGCGCCGCTGCCGTTCCGGCCGGCCGCGGCGTGGGCCTTCGTCGAAGCGCGGGCGCGCAGCAGCGGCACGGAAATCGAAGCGGACGCCGACGCGTTCGATGCGGCGGAGAAAACCTGGAACGGTCACGAGGGCCACGGCGAAGGCAGCGACCTGTGGACCGCGATCGCGCTGCGCGGCGCCGATCCCTTCGCCGACGCGGCCAGCCGCGCCCGCTTCGCGGAAATCGCTCTCGGCATCGTCGGCGCGGTACGCGATGCCACGCCTGCAGCGGGGGCGCCGTCGTGAGTGCGACCGGCGAACTGGCGCTCGATCTGCCATTGCACGGCGTGCGCCGCATCGAAGCGAGTGCCGGCACCGGCAAGACGTTCACGCTGGCGCTGCTGCACACGCGGCTGGTGATCGAGCGCGAGCTGTCGGTGCGCCAGATTCTCGCGGTCACCTATACCAACGCGGCCACGCAGGAACTGCGCGAACGCCTGCGCCTGCAGCTCGAGCGCGCCGCACAGCTGGCAGCGTTGTCGACGGACGAACGCGCGCAGCGTCGCGTGCATGCCGATGCGGCCGAGCGGCTGACCTGCCGCGTGATCGACGCGCGCCTCGCCGACGAGCCCGCCGCGGCGCTGGTCGCGCGCCTGCGGCGTGCCGCCGGCGATGTCGACCTTGCGTCGATCTTCACGATCCACGGTTTCTGCCAGCGCACGCTCGCCGACCACGCGGTGCTCGGCGGCGAACCGCTTGCGCCACGCGAGATGCTGCCGAGCGAACGCGCGCTGCATGAAGAAGTCGCGTTCGATGTCTGGCGGCGCTGGACGCGCGACGAAATCGACGCGGCAGACCTGCTGCAGTTGTGGGCGGCACCGCACGTGCTCTCGCGCGATCTGCCGACGCTGCTGCGCACGCACGTGCTGCTGCCCGCGGCGGCGCCACCGGACCCGAACGGCGAAGCCGACTTCGCGCACGCCGCCGGGCTGCTGCGCGCAAGCTGGGACGAGCACGGCGTCGATGCCTGCGCCGTCCTAGAGCGCGCGCGCAGTGCGAAGATCCTGCACGGCAACAAACTGCGCAAGGATACGCTCGACAAGCTTTGGCTCGCGCTGGCCGAGTTCTGTGCCGATGCCACGAGCGACGCGCCGGCCGACGAACGACTGGTGTATCTCACCCCCGTGCAGTTGCGCGAGCGCGCGAACGCGGGGCGCGCGCACGAGGTTCCGCATTCGCCGCTGTTCGACGCGATCGAAGCGTTTCTCGCCGCGCAGGCAGCGGCGGCACGTGCGCGCGCGCAGCGCCGGGCGAATCTGCTGCACGCGGTGCGCGACTACGCCGCCGCGCGCATCGCCGAGCTCAAGCGCGCGCGCAGCCTGGTCGGCTTCGACGACTTGATCGGCAGCGTGCACGCCGCGCTCACCGGTGCAGCCGGCGATGCGTTCGCTGCATTGCTGCGTGCCCAGTATCCAGCCGCGCTGGTCGACGAATTCCAGGACACCGATCCACGCCAGTGGGACATTTTCCGCCGCATCTATGTCGGCGACGCGGCGCGCGCGGCCGACACCGCGTTGTTCCTGATCGGCGATCCGAAGCAGGCGATCTATCGATTCCGCGGCGGCGACGTGCACACCTACCACGCAGCCGCGGCGAGTGCCGATTCGACCGCCGCGTTGTCGGCGAACTTCCGCTCGCGTCCGCGCGTGCTCGACGCGATCGCGGCCGTGTTTGCGCGTGGCGGCGAGTTTCCATTCGCCGATGCGATGACCGCATTCGCCACCGTCGTGCCCGGCGGCAATGTCGTCGATCGCGACTTCCTGCGTGCCGGCGAGGTCGCCCCCGGGCTCGCGCTATGGGCCTTGCCGCTGCGCGATGGCGAGACCACGCGCCCGAGCCGCACACGCCCGCAGCCGCAGATCAAGGTCGATGCGGCGCGCCGGCTGGCGGCGTCGGCGTGCGCCGTGCGCATCCGCGATCTGCTCACGCAAGCCGGCACGACGCTCGACGCGGCCATGCCGCGCCGCGTGATGCCGGGCGATATCGCCGTGCTGGTCAACACGCATCGCGAAGCCGAGACCGTGCAGGCAGCGCTGGCCGCGGTCGGTGTGCCCAGCGTGACGGCGGGCCGCAGCAGTCTGTTTGCGACGCGCGAAGCGGAGGAAATCCTGCGTCTGCTCGAAGGCATCGATGCGCCGTCCGACGAGGGCCGCATGCGTGCCGGACTCGCGACGATGCTGCTCGGTCTGGATGCGGCGGCGATCGATGCGCTGTCGTACGACGAAGCGGCGCATCGCGCCTGGCTCGACCATTTCCAGCAATGGCAACGGCGTTGGGAACGCCTCGGGCCGCTGCCGATGCTGGCCGAGCGCGTGGCCGCCGCGGCGCCACGGGTGCTCGCGCTGGTCGACGGCGAACGTCGCCTCAGCAACTACCTGCAGCTGGCCGAGCAACTGCAGGAAGCGCGCGCCCACGTGCTCGGCGCCGCCGGCCTGATCGACTGGCTGGCCGAGCGCATCGGCGATGCGGACGATCGCGACGAAACGCAGCAGCTGCGGCTCGAATCGGATGCCGAGCGGGTGCAGATCCTCACCCTGCACAAGGCCAAGGGTCTGGAGTTCGCATTGGTGCTGCTGCCGTTCGCGGCGCTGCCGCCGGCGTTGCCGGCGACCCGCGGACTCGGTCTGCTGCAGTATCACGATGGCAGCCAGCGCGTGCTGCGCGCGCGCATCGGCGGTCTCGACGACAGCGCGTATCAGGCGGCGCGCGAGCTCGCCGAACGCGAGACGCGCGCCGAACAGTTGCGCCTGCTCTATGTCGGATTGACGCGCGCGCGGCAGGCGTTGTGGCTCGCGCATGGCGCCGTCAACGAAGGCGAGCGCAGCGGACTCGCCTGGCTGCTGCATCGCGGTGCCGACGATGACGTTGCACTGATCGACGAGGCGCAGGTGCAGCGTGCGCTGATGGAGCTGGCTGCGGCGGCGCCGCAGGCGGTCGTCTGCGAGGCGTTTCCCGATGCCGCCGCCATGCACCTCGAAAACATCGAACTGTATCCCGTCGATGCGCCGCCGCCCCTGCGCATCGCGCAGCGCACGCTGCGCCAGGACTGGTGGATGCACAGCTTCTCGCAGCTCGCGCGCGAGGAAGGCGTCAGCGCGTCCGAGGAGGAGCGCGGCGCCGGCGATGAAGGATCGGGCGTGCCCGGCATCGCGTCGCCATTCGCGGGTGCGCGCTTCGGCAACGCCTTGCACAACGCGCTCGAAAACGTCGACTTCGGCGCATGGCGCGACGCCTGCGGCGAACAGCCGCCGCCTGCGCAGGGCGAGATCCTGCGCGCCGCACTGGCCGAATACGGCTACGTCGGCGAAGAGCTGGTCAGCGGCGAGCGCGTGCTGAGCGCGCTGGTACGCGCGACGCTGACGACGCGCCTGCCCGAGGGTGTTCGCCTCGCCGATGTGCCGGCGAATGCGCGCCGCAGCGAACTCGAATTCCATTTCGCGCTCGGCAGCGTCGCATTGCCTGCGCTGTTCGACCTGCTGCATCGTCACGACCTCGTACGCGATCGCGCCAGTTTCGGCACGCGCGAGCGGCTGCAGGGCTTGATGACCGGCTTCATCGATCTGGTCTATGTGCACGAAGGGCGCACCTACCTGCTCGACTACAAGAGCAACCAGCTCGCCGACTACGGCGCTGCGGGTCTGCAGCAGGCGATGCGCGCGCACGAATACGACCTGCAGTACCTGATCTACACGCTGGCCGTGCATCGCTGGCTGCGCTTTCGTCGCGCCGACTACGACTACGAACGCGACTTCGGTGGCGTGCGCTATTTGTTTTGCCGCGGCTTGGTCGCCAGCGGCGACGACGCGCGCGAAGGCCTATTCGCGGCGCGGCCTGCGCGCGCACTGATCGACGAACTCGACGTGTTGTTTGCGTCGCCGCGCGGAGACGCCGCATGAGCGCGCTCGATCGCTGGCTGCGCGAAGGTTGGCTGCGTGCGGTCGACCATGCGCTCGGCGCGACCTTGCAGCGGCTGCGTGCAGACACGTCCGATACGGTCGCACTGGCTGCGGCGCTGGCCAGCCGCGCGCTCGAATTCGGTCACAGCGGCGTGCCGCTGGCCGAGCTTGCGAATCTTTTCGCGGAGATCGCGCCGGAGCGCGCGCCGCCTGCGTTGCCCGCGCACGACGACTGGCGCGCAGCGCTGCTGGCGTCGCCCTTCGTCGGCAGCGGCGCCGATGCGGCGCGCGGCCGCCCGCTCGTGTTCGAGCGCGAACGCATCGCGCTGCGGCGCTACTGGGACTACGAAGTACGGCTCGCGCGCGCCCTGCGTGCTCTGGCGACGCCGTTGCCGGCGATCGATGCGCCGATGCTGCAGGCGCGTCTGCCGGTCTTGTTCGGAACTCCTGCCGAACTCGATCGCCAGGCGCTCGCCGCGGTCGTCGCGCAACATCGACGACTCCTGCTGCTGACCGGCGGCCCGGGCACCGGCAAGACCTCGACGGTCGCGCGCATCCTCGCGCTGCGCATCGAGCAGGCGCAGCGCGCCGGCCAGCCGCTGCGCATCGCGCTGGCGGCGCCCACCGGCAAGGCCGCGGCGCGGCTCGCCGAAGCCGTGCGCGAGAACGCCGCCCGCCTGCATGCACAGGAACGCATCGATGCGGCGACGCAGGCGGCGATGCCGACCGAGGCGAGCACCTTGCACCGTCTGCTCGGCTGGCAGCCGAACGCGACGACGTTCCGCCAGGACGCGGCGCATCCGCTGCCGTTCGATCTGGTCGTCGTCGACGAAGCCTCGATGGTCGACCTGCCGCTGATGTGCAAGCTCGTCGAGGCGATCCCGCCGCAGGCGAGCGTGATCCTGCTCGGCGACCGCGACCAGCTGCCGTCGGTGGAAACCGGCGACGTGCTCGCGGCCCTGTGCGATGCGGCCGGCGACGGGCTCGCGCTGGCGCCGGATCTCGCCGCGGCGGCGAGCGCGCTGCTGGGCGTCGAGGTGCCCGCGTCGCGTCACCCGGCGGGCCCGTTGACCCGGGTCGAACTCGCGCGCAGCTACCGGCAGTCCAGCGAACTCGACCTCGCGCCGCTCGCCGCGGCGATACGCAGCGGCGATATCGAAGGCGCGCTGGATGGGCTGCGCAGCGATGCGTACCGCGGCCTGCTGTGGCGCAGCGGCACCGATGCTGCGCTCGCCGACGGCGTGCTCGAACGCGCGCTGCCGCGCTTCCTGGCGCTCGCCGCGGCGCCTGACGTTGCCGCCGCGCTGGATCTGGCGCGGCGCTTCCGCGTGCTGACCGCGGTGCGCGAAGGCCCTGCCGGCAGCAGCGAACTCAATGCGCGCATCGCACAGGCGCTGCAGGCCGCCGCCGTGCGCGAGGAGGAATTCTTCCACGGCCGCCTGCTCATGATCCGTGAAAACAGCTATCGCCACGGCCTCTACAACGGCGACATCGGCCTGTGCTGGCGCGACGCCGAGGTCGGCATGCGCGTATGGTTCGACGGCGACGGCGGCCCGCGTTCGTGGTTGCCGGCAGCGCTGCCGCGCCACGAAAGCGCATTCGCGCTGACCGTACACAAGGCGCAGGGCTCCGAGTTCGACGAAGTGCTGCTCGCGTTTCCCGGGCGCGGCGCACGCGTACTGAGCCGCGAGCTGCTCTACACCGGCCTCACGCGTGCGCGCAACGCGTTGACCTTGTGGGCCGGCGAGGCCGTGCTCGCCGACGCGATCGCGCGACGCGCGCAGCGCTGGAGCGGACTTGCCGATCGTCTGCGCGATGCTTGAGAACACCGCGCAAGCCCCCCATCGAAGAAGGCTGGATCCACCGGAGAGTCGCATGATCGAACTGTATTACTGGCCGACACCGAACGGCCACAAGGTCACGATGTTCCTGGAAGAGGCGGGTCTGCCTTACCAGATCAAGCCCGTCGACATCGGCAAGGGCGCCCAGTTCGCGCCCGAATTCCTCGCGATCTCGCCGAACAACAAGATGCCGGCGATCGTCGATCGCGCGCCGACGGACGGGGGCGAGCCGATCAGCGTGTTCGAATCCGGCTCGATCCTGCTGTATCTGGCGAACAAGACCAAGCAGTTCATCCCGCAGGATCTGCGTGGACGCATCAGCGTCAACGAGTGGCTGTTCTGGCAGGTCGGCGGACTCGGGCCGATGGGCGGGCAATATGGGCACTTCAGCGTCTACGCACCGGAAAAGATTCCGTATGCGATCGAGCGCTACACCAACGAGGCGCGTCGCCTGCTCGGCGTGCTCGACCGCCGTCTGGCCGGACGCGCATTCATCGCCGGCGACGACTACAGCATTGCCGACATGGCCTGCTATCCGTGGATCAATCCTTACGCAAAGGCGCCGCTCGACCTGACCGCGTTCGCCGAAGTGCGGCGCTGGCAGGAAGCCATCGCCGCGCGGCCGGCGACGCTGCGCGCCTACGCGCTCGCCGCCAAGGTCAATCCGGCGAGCGGGCAGGCGCTCAGCGAGGAGGAACGGCGCATCCTGTTCGGACAGAAGTAGCGCCTGCTGCACGCGTACGCCCGGGCCGGCGATAATGCCGCGCTGGACGGAGACAATGATGCGCGCCTTACTTCTCGCCGCCGCGTGGGCGGTCTGCATGCCTGCCATGGCCGAAAAACTCTCGATCGAACGCATCTACGGCGATCCCGATCTCAACGGGCCGAGTCCGCGCTCGCTGAAGATCGCGCCGGACGGCAGCCGCGTCACCTTCCTGCGCGGGCGCGAGCACGACCAGAACGAGCTCGACCTGTGGGCCTACGAGGTCGCCAGCGGACAGACGCGACGGCTGGTCGATGCCGCCGCCCTGGGCGAGCAGAAGGAATTGTCCGACGCCGAGAAGGCGCGCCGCGAGCGCGCGCGCATCGCGCAGCTGAAAGGCATCGTCGCCTACCGCTGGGCGCCGGACAGCCGCAGCCTGCTGTTCGGCGTCGGCGAGCGCCTGTGGCTGTACGATTTCCATGCCAGGCCGGGTGCGGAATTGCGTGCGCTGACGCCGGCCGGCCTTGAGGTGAACGATGCGAAAGTGTCGCCGCGCGGCCGCTACGTGTCCTTCGTCAGCCGGCAGAATCTCTACACGGTCGATCTGGCCAGCGGCAAGAATTACCAGCTCACGCGCGACGGCAAGGGCGCGGTCCACAACGGCGAGGCCGAGTTCGTCGCGCAGGAAGAAATGGACCGCTCGACCGGCTACTGGTGGGCGCCGGACGACAGTGCGATCGCGTTCGAACGCTATGACGAGTCCGCGGTCGACGAGGTCAAGCGCACCGAGGTGTACGCCGAGCGCAGCGAAACGATCAGCCAGCGCTACCCCGCGGCCGGTCGGCCGAACGCCGCCGTGCGGCTCGGCCTGGTCAAGCCGCACGGTGGACCGCCGCGCTGGATCGACCTCGGTGCCGACGAAGACATCTATCTGACCCGCGTCGACTGGCTGCCGGAGGCGAGGCGTCTCGCCTTCCAGCGCCAGAGCCGCAACCAGCGGCGTCTCGATCTGATCGCCGTCGATGTCGCCACCCTGCATCAGCAGCCGCTGCTCGCCGAGACCAGCGACACCTGGGTCAATCTCAATGACGACCTGCGTTTCCTGAAGAACGAGGACGCGTTCGTGTGGGCGTCCGAGCGCGACGGACACAAGCATCTCTATGTGATGGGCCTCGACGGCCAGGTGCAGCGCAGGCTCACGCAAGGCGCCTGGGACGTCGACAGGCTGCTCGCGCTCGACGAGCAATCCGGCGCCGTGTATTTCTCCTCCGGCGGCGAAGACCCGCTGCAGCAGCAGGTCTACGTGGTGCAGCTCGACGGCAGGGATGCGGCATCGCCCAGGCGCGTCAGCGAAGGCGACGGCTGGCACGACGTCGTGTTCGGCGACGGCGGCGGCGCCTATGTCGACACCTGGTCCGATCCGCTGACGCCGCCGCAGGTGTCGCTGCGCAAGGCGGACGGCAGCCGCATCGCCTGGATCGAGCAGAACGAACTGAAGGCGGGGCATCCGTACTGGCCCTATCGCGACAGCCTGATCGCGCCGACCTTCGGCACGCTCAAGTCGGAAGACGCACAGGACCTGCACTATCGCGTCTACAAGCCGCTCGGTTTCGATGCGAAGAAGCGCTACCCGGTGTTCATGACCTACTACGGCGGGCCTGGCCGGCAGTACGTCAATCGCGCCTGGGGCGCCCACTTCGAGCAGTACATGGTGCAGCACGGCTATGTCGTGTTCGCGCTCGACAATCGCGGCACGCCGCGGCGCGGCCGCGCGTTTTCCGATGCGATCTTCCGCCAGCTGGGCCAGGCCGAAGTCGCCGACCAGCTGGCCGGCGTCGCCTGGCTGAAGTCGCAGCCGTGGGTCGACGCGCAACATATCGGCGTGTTCGGCTGGAGCTACGGCGGCTACATGACCTTGATGCTGCTGGCGAAGGCGTCCGACCAGATCGCGGCCGGCGTCGCTGTCGCGCCGGTGACCGACTGGACGCTGTACGACACGCACTACACGGAACGCTACCTCGACAGCCCGCAGCACAACGCGCAAGGCTACGACCTCTCCGGCGTGCTGCACTGGCTCGGCGGCATCACCTCGCCGCTGCTGCTCGTGCACGGCATGGCCGACGACAACGTGCTGTTCGCGAACTCGACCAAGCTGATGTCGGCGCTGCAGCAGCACGGTACGCAATTCCGCCTGATGACCTATCCGGGCGGCAAGCACGGCTTGACCGGTTCGGCGACGCGCAAGCATGTCTACACGCTGATCGCGGACTATTTCGACGAAAAGCTGAAACCCGCGCAGACGTCCACGGCCGCCGCCGGTACGGGTGGACACACGCCATGACGAGCGGCGTCGCCGGCCTCGGTCACATCAACTTCCGCGCGCCGGAGGCGATGATCGAGCAACTGCGCGCGTTCTATCGCGACGTCATCGGGCTCAGCGACGGTCCGCGCCCGCCGTTCCGCTCGCGCGGCTATTGGCTGTACGCCGGCGGCCGCGATCTGCTGCATCTGACGATCACCGCGGATGACCCCAGCCTGCCCGCGCGGCCGGCGCACACCGGCTGGCTCGATCATTTCGCGTTGACCTGCACCGATGCAGCGTCGATGCGTGCACGCCTCGACGCTGCGCGGATACCGTACGAACTCGACGAAGTCCCCGCTTCGCGCCCGCTGCAGATTTTCCTGACCGACCCGGCGGGCGTCGGCGTGGAGCTCAACTTCGCCCGCTGACGAGGAGCGCTTGCGATGAACCTGCGTCAGGGTTGGCTGCTGTTCGCGTTCGGTTCGGCCTTCTTCGCCGGACTCACCGCGCTGTTCGGCAAGATCGGCGTCGCCGGCATCAACTCGAACCTGGCGACCTTCATCCGCACGGTCGTCATCCTCGGCGTCACCGCGGCGATTCTTTCCTGGCGCGGCGAATGGCGCCCGTCCGCGCCGATCCAGTCGCAGACCTGGCTGTTTCTGGTGCTGTCCGGCATCGCGACGGGATTGTCCTGGCTGTGCTACTACCGCGCGCTGCAGCTCGGTCCGGTCGGCAAGGTCGCGCCGATCGACAAGCTCAGCGTCGTCTTCGCCATCCTGCTCGGCGTGCTCTTCGCCGGCGAGAGTCTGAGCTGGCCCGTCGCCGTCGGCGGCGGCCTGATCCTGCTCGGTTCGATCGTCATCGCGGTGTTCTGAGGCGTTGCGATGAATCGCGCTGGCGGCGAGGACGAGGCCGCAGCGAAGCGCGATCTCGCGCAGGGCGCCGGTCTGGACGGAAATCAGAAGGGCCCGCGCAGAACCCGCGCGGGCCGGACGCGCAGCATCGTGGCGCTCAGAACTTGCCGGACTGATAGTCGCGGATCGCCTCGGCGATCTGCTCCGGCGTGTTCATCACGAACGGACCGTACTTCGCCACCGGTTCGTTGAGCGGTTTGCCGGCGACGAGGATCAGCCGCGTCGGCTCGCTGCCGGCGCTGATCAGCAGCGCGTCGCCGTCGCGTTCGAGCACGGCCAGTTCGCCGCGTGCGATGCGCGTGGCCGCATCGGCCGGGCCGAGTTCGGCGCTGCCGGCATAGACGTAGGCGAACGCATTGTGTCCGGCCGCAATCGTGGCGACGCTGCGGGCGCCGGGCGCGAGTTCGAAGTCCAGGTACAAGGGCTCGACGGCGATGCCGGAAACCGGGCCGGCGGTCTCGCCGAAGCGCCCGGCGAGCACGCGCACCTGCACGCCGTCGCCGCCTTCGACGATCGGGATGCGTTCGGGCGCGATGTCCTGGTAGCGCGGTGCGCTCATCTTGTCGGCCGCGGGCAGGTTCACCCACAGCTGGAAGCCCCACATCAGGCCGTCTTCCTGCTCCGGCATTTCCGAGTGCACGATGCCGCGGCCGGCCGTCATCCATTGCACGCTGCCCGGCGTCAGCAGGCCCGAATTGCCCTGGTTGTCGCCGTGGCGCATGCGCCCGGCGAGCATGTAGGTGACCGTCTCGAAGCCGCGGTGCGGATGATTCGGAAAGCCGCCGATGTAGTCCGAGGCGCTGTCCGAGCGGAACTCGTCGAGCATCAGGAACGGATCGATCATGTCGAGGTCGCGCTGACCGATCACGCGCGTGAGTTTCACGCCGGCGCCGTCCGACGTCGGCTGGCCGCGAAACGAGCGCGCGACGCGGCGGCTGGAAGTGGCGGTTGCGTTCATGGCGAAACTCCGGGGCGATGAAGGACGCAAAAGATGCGCGCGCGCCTGCATCGAAACAAGCGTCGGGACGTGAACGGACTGGGGCGTCTGCAGCGACAGTGTTTCGCGCAGACGCGCATGGCCGTGCATGCGGGTGGAACGCGACCCTCCGGTTTCGTCATCCCGGCGAGAGCCGGGATGACGTGGACGTAACCTCGGCGCTCAGTGCACCCAGCGCCCGCTGCGCCGGCGCGGCGGCGACAACGTACCGTCGGTCGCGGGTACGGCGAGTTCGGCGGCGCTCAGGGGATGCTCCTTCCAGTAGTCGGCGACCGCGCCGACTGCGGTGGGAATCTGTGCGAGGCATTCGTCGTAGTCCTCGTCGCTGAGCGGCGCGAAGTCGGCGTCGCTTTCGAACACGCCGTCGTCGATCGCCAGTGCGATGATCGGGCCGAGCAGCTCCATCAGTTCCGAATCGTGGCCGAGGCGGCCTTCCCACACCGAGGCGCGCAGGTCGATGCCGCGCGAGAAGCCTTCGCACCAGCCGCGCGCGGTGAAGGCGAGCTGGCCGTCGTCGGTGTCGAGTTCGCCGAGGATCGGTTCGTAGGTGCCGGTTTCGATTTCCGGCGCGATGGCGTCGTTGAGGTGCGCCAGCAAGGTCAGCACGCGCTCGCCCTCGGCCGGATCGACGAAGGGTTCGTGCAGGATTTCCGGCAGCCATTCCTCCGGCTTGGCCGGTTGCGGCCCGATCGCGAGCGCGGTCAGGAAACCGTGCACGCCGTCGAGCAGCAAATCCTCGTCGCTGCCATGCGCGCGCAGGAACTGGTCGAGTTCCTCCAGTTCGCTGTCGCTCGGGGAGGTCTGCCAGTCAGCGGCCATCGTCGATTTCCAAAGTCACGGGGGTGTGGTCCGAGGCGCGCTCCCAGGTGCGCGGCGTGCGATCGATCGCGCCCGCGCGGCAGGATGCCCGCAACGCCTCGGAAACGAGGATCAGGTCGATGCGCAAACCGAGGTTGCGCCGGAACGCGGCCTGCCGATAGTCCCACCAGCTGTACTGGCCGGCTTCTTCGTTGAAGAGGCGGAAACTGTCGGCAAGGCCAAGATCGAGCATGCGCTTGAGCGCGTCGCGTTCGGGGGTGGAGCACAGGATCTGTTCGTGCCAGGCCGCCGGATCGTGCACGTCGCGATCATCCGGCGCGATGTTGAAATCGCCGAGCACGACCAGGCGCGGATGACGCTCGAGTTCCTCGGCGAGGAACGCGGTCACCTTGGCGAGCCAGTCGAGCTTGTAGGCGTATTTCTCGCTGCCGACCGCCTGGCCGTTGACGACGTAGAGGTTGACGATGCGTATCGCCTGGTCCGCACCCGCTGCGGGATCGCCGACGGTCGCCGACAGGATGCGCCGCTGCGGATCATCGAAACCGGCGACGCCGTGCTGCACGTCGGTGATCGGCTGGCGCGCGAGAATGGCGACGCCGTTGTAGGTCTTCTGCCCGGAGTACGCGCTGGTGTAGCCGGCCGCCGCGAGCGCCGCGACCGGGAACTTCGCATCCTCGAGTTTGGTTTCCTGCAATGCGAGCACGTCCGGCAGCGCCTCGACGCACCATTGTTCGACGTGCGGCAGGCGCACGTTCAGCGAGTTGACGTTCCAGCTGGCGATTTTCATCTTGTATCTAAGAGATTGATTTTTAATAGCATGTTACAAATCCATCTTACCCATTCCCTGTCATACCCCAAAACGTACGGATCGCACGAGCAGGATATGGGGGACGTCGCGATGCGGGGAGATGAGCGCTATGTGCCTGCCGCGCAATAGTTGCAGCACAACGTTTCATATTGTGCCCGAACCGCAAGGCGGTGGACTTCAGGGTTTGCCGCTTCCCGTTTGACGGGGGGATCGGCTAAGGACGTGTAAGGGTCGGCCGAGTAGCCTTCGGGATCATCGATCAGGGCTTGCGCCGCGGTGACGATCTACCCGCCAGCTAACCGCAGACACCACGGTTGCGATGCCAGCTGATGGCAGGAACCGTAGTTGCGACAGCGCTCGTGGCCGGGGTCACGTCCGACTTGCCAGGGCAGACGGCCGCAGCGGCGACCAAGTCCATCTATGACCCCGTGATGGGTAAGGATGTGTCCGGCCGCAGGGAGCGCGGCTGCTTGGGCAGGTCGCGTTCGGGCAGCGGCGTGTTCCCCTGGTATGGACACGACTTCTGATACAGGTTATTCGCGGATAGCGCGAACAGAACGTGTGATTTTGCCGAACTGCAGAACTTACGCCGCCAATCGCTCCTTCATTCGTATGAGGTTCAGTGCGCGCGCTCCGACATCCAGCCATTGTCGTTCAGTCTGTTCCAAGCGACAGCAATGTGTTGCGGCGAGAACAGCGCTTTCTTGCGGGCGTTCCATGATTGAACGGCGACGACGGCGGCCTCGATGTTCCTGGCGTGTGGCTCGTTCGTGGCCACCCAATGCACCGTCGACAGAAGTTCGAGACCGTACGGCGTCTCGAATCCACTTATCAGATCCGCAACTCTTTCAACCTGGACTTTGATCGTCTGATCGTCAGACGATCTCAGTAATTCTTCGGCCTGCTCAAGCGCTGCCGGCATCGGCTCGATTTGCGCTTCGGTACTGCCGTCGCCAAGTCCCCGGATGAAATGACCTTCCATCGCGCCGAGAACGTGGCGCAGCTTGTCGCAGTAGGGTCCATAGTTGTTCTTGGAAAACGCTATGGCGGGAAGCGGTCGACCGGCAGCGACCAGGAAGTAGACGAGCTTCTGCACCTCCAGCTTGCTGAGGCCATAACCAAGGTCACGGTATACCGTCAACAGCTTTAGCAAAGCCGCGCGCACGGTCGTCATCGCTGGGCGCGCCGTGCGCACTTCCAGCTCGTTAGGTGGCGGCGCGCCAGCGGGCTCGAACAGTTTGACTTCGACGTCAGGAAGCTCGCGGAATGCTTCCTCGATAACTGGACGGACCTCGTCCCACGCCAGCCCGCCATTTCCGGCCCCGAGGGGAGGCACGGCGATCGAAGAGATATTCAGACTGCGAATTTGCTCGACGAGGTCCAGCAATCCAGCACGGATGTACGCGATCTTCGAGCGACCGCGCCAATGTTCTTTCGTCGGGAAGTTGATGATGTATTTGGGCGTCGCCAGAGCGCCCAGATCGCAAACAAACATCTTTCCGATCTGAACTTCGCCTCGACGGCACGCGGCTTCGTACGCCTGATAGTTCTCCGGCCATTTGAGCTTGAACTGCAGCGCGATGCCTTTACCCATCACGCCCACGCAATTCACGGTGTTGACCAACGCGTCAACACGGTCCGCCTTGAGCAAGTCGCCGCTAGCTGTTTCGATGCTCATACGTACCTCAATAGTACCAATCGGAACAAACGTCGACTCGCAGGGCGCGACCGGCCGAGCGAGCTATTTCGTCGACGCGTTCGCGAGCCTGTTCGTTCAGGACGCCCACGCGTGTAACCAGGTGTAGCGGAACCGCTCGATGAACGAGAAACTCAGCCTGCCTTAACTCTTTGCGCCGCGCGTACTTCGGCTTGTTGATATCACTCTGCCAATAGCGACAGTAGCCGTCGTTCGAGGGAGCCTCCGTGATCACGTCCCATGCGACTGCACCGAGCTGTCCCAGGTCGTCATACGCCTGGGACAAGGCGACACTCGAATGCATGTCGAAGAACGCGAACCCGAGACCCGCTGCGCGGATGTTCTGTGCGCTGCTTTCAAAGTGCACGATTTCCGCTTGACCGCCAACACAGCCCGGAACGGTGCCGGTATGTACGGCGTAGAGCATCGGTGACTGGGGCGCGAAGTAGAAGGGCACATAGTCATGAATCACGCCGCCGGGACCGCACTCAACTTGTTGGTTAGCTCGGCGCGCCTGAATTGTCGCGTACGCAATGTTTGCATACAGCGTGTTGGCAGCGCCCAAGGCGTTCTTGCTTAGCAGAACTCCGGAGCCGAAGATCGCTGGCAGATTCTGAATCGACGTGATGTGAAAGATCCGCGTCGGGATCGGGACGTTTCCCGGCACAAGCCCCCCAAGACCGCGCTCGCGCATGGATCGCGCAATGGATAAAGAGCTTGCGCCAAGTCCGCCTAGTCTGCAACGACCAGTGCCTCACCTAGTCGCCTCAGGGTACTGACGGGCGCCTCGTTATTCGCGACGACGGATGGCCGTTTGGCAACGCCGAAACGATTGACAGCTCGAGTCCGTTCGACGCCGGCTTTTGGATACCCAAGCGCGGCGCCTATGTCGAAGACGCGCGCACCGCTGACGCTCTCATCCGGCCCAAACCATCCGCCCATTCTTGCAGCATGATGCGGCGCTCATCCTGCTAAGCGTAACGATTGTATGCCGCGCGCACGTTGTTCGCGGGGACGTGCGCCAGTGAGCGCTCGATCACGTCGATGCTGATGAAGTACGTACTGAATTCCGCGCGCATTCCATGAGGCGTGCCCTCGCCGCTGAACCCCGGACGCTCCATTCGGGCATCGGTTGACCATCGGCTGAGCATCTATGCTGTTCAGGAACAAGTGTTCTCGACAGGAGGGCATGATCTTGCGCAACTGTGTGGGAGCGCCATGGCGTGCTGGGACAACGGCGGGAAGTGACGGACATCTTCCCGCCATCGACCGCGCCCGCGTGGCCGCGATCGGCCGCCGCTTTCTTTCAACAGCGCGGCGGCAGGCTGGAAAGCGAAGTTTCGCCCGCCGCGCCATCGCGCCGCGACCCATCACATTGTGCCTTCTGGCGATGGGTACCGCACATCCGCCGTTGCAATGTCCGGGTGCCCAGGGCGCGGTTCAACCGGTACGGCGCGGCCGCGCAGCACAGTATCCCAGAGCTTCGTTGCATCCCGAATCCGCCCAGTGCCTCTGCGCGATCCGGGCAGCAAGAGTCGGAGTGTGAGGGCGGCGCCCGCTCTCCAGAGTGCGTTCCACACCCCTGACTTGTTGGAGGATTCCGCATGAACGCACACGATCCCCGCGCCCAACGCATCGCGACGACGTTCAACGACCCGCGCTGGCTCCGCGTGACGCATCGCGACGCTTCGGCCGACGGCCGGTTCTATTACGGCGTCCGCACGACCGGCGTGTATTGCCGACCGTCCTGCGCCGCGCGCACGGCGAAGCCCGAGAACGTCGCCTTCTACACGACGCAGGATGCGGCGCGCGACGCGGGGTTGCGCCCATGCAAGCGCTGCAAGCCGGAGCGGCTGGCGCCGGCGAAATTCACCAAGCGCATTGGCGAGACATGCACCAATGGTTCCAATAAAGGGTCTGCCGCGAGCCGCAACGACACGGCGGCCGACGAGGTGCGCTTCGCTGTCGGCGAATGCTTTCTCGGTGCGCTGCTCGTCGCTCGAAGCGGCGCCGGTCTCTGCGCGATTCTGATCGGCGAGGATGCGCATGTGCTGGAAAAGGATCTTCAGCATCGTTTTCCACGCGCGAACCTGTTCGGCCCCGATGCGGCCCTGCAGCACGACCTGGCGCAGATCGCCGCCTTCCTGGAAAACCCGACGCGTGACTTGCGGCTTCCGCTCGATCCCCGCGGGACGCCGTTCCAGCGGCGCGTGTGGCAGGCATTGCGCGAAATTCCGCCGCGCTCCTGCGTCAGCTACGCCCACGTGGCCCGATGCATCGGCGCGCCGAACGCGATGCGCGCCGTGGCGCAAGCCTGTGCCGCGAACCACCTCGCCGTTGCGATTCCCTGTCATCGCGTGGTGCGCAGCGACGGCACCGTGTCGGGCTACGCCTGGGGCGTCGAACGCAAGCGTGCGCTGCTCGTGCGCGAGGCGCAGGCATGAGTGCGTTCGCGTCGGTTGATCCGGCGATCGCGCACGCCCGTGTCGACGCGGCACTCGGCGGTATCGAATGGGCGGCGCTGGAAGACGAATTGAATCGGCACGGTGCCGCGGTCGTCGAGTCGCTGCTCGACGAGGCGCAGTGCCATGCCCTCGCCGCGCTGTACGCTACCGAAGCGCTTTTTCGCAGCAAGGTCGTGATGGATCGGCACGGCTTCGGTCGAGGCGAATATCAATACTTCGCCTATCCGCTGCCGGTGCTGGTCGAGCGCCTGCGCACCTCGATCTATCCGCACCTGGCAGGCATCGCCGATCGATGGAACGAGGCCCTCGGTCTGCCGGCGCGCTACCCGCCGTCGCACGCGGACTATCTGCGCGAATGCCATGCGGCGAACCAGGCGCGGCCGACGCCGCTGCTTCTTCGCTATGGCAGCGGCGACTACAATTGCCTGCATCAGGATCTGTACGGCGAACGCGTGTTCCCGCTGCAGGTCGCCCTCCTGCTCTCGCGCCCCGGGCAGGATTTCACCGGCGGCGAATTCGTGCTGACCGAGCAGCGGCCGCGCATGCAGTCGCGCGCGGAGGTGGTGCCGCTGCGCCAGGGCGATGCGGTGATCTTTGCGGTGCATCATCGTCCCGTGCGGGGTTCCAAGGGCACCTACCGGGTGAATCTGCGCCACGGCGTCAGTCGCCTGCGCTCCGGCCAGCGGCACACCCTGGGGATCATTTTTCATGATGCGGCGTGACGGCGATGAATCAGGATTTGTTCGGACACGCACCGCTCGCTGAAACGGAACGCCTGGGCGACGGCGCCGTTCTGTTGCGTGGATGGGCGCTGCGCGAGCGCGAAGCCCTGCTGAGTGCGCTCGACGAGGTGATCCGCGCCGCGCCGTTGCGCCACATGGTGACGTCGCGCGGCTTTCGCATGTCGGTCGGCATGACCAACTGCGGCGACCTCGGCTGGGTCAGCGACCGGCGCGGCTATCGCTACACCGCGATCGATCCGCTCAGCGACAAGCCCTGGCCCGGGCTGCCGCCGGTCTTTCATGCCCTGGCCGGCGCAGCCGCCGTTGCGGCCGGCTTCGAGGATTTCGTGCCCGACGCCTGCCTCGTCAACCGCTATGCGCCGGGTTCGCGCCTGTCGCTGCATCAGGACCGCAACGAACGCGATTTCGCGCAGCCCATCGTGTCGGTATCGCTGGGCCTGCCCGCCGTGTTCCTGTTCGGCGGCCTGCAACGCAGCGACCCTGCGAGCCGCGTGCTTCTTTCCCACGGCGACGTGGTGGTGTGGGGCGGCCCCGCCCGTCTGCGCTATCACGGCGTCGCGGCGCTCGCCGAAGGCGTTCACGATGCCCTCGGCGGCTACCGCATCAATTTGACCCTTCGACGCGCCGGCTGAGCATCGAGCAGCCGACGCACTGCGGCCGCGCGCGCCCAGGCGCGCTCGAACGGCCGCGTGCCGAACCGCAACGCCTACCAGACTTCGCAACGCTCCTTGTCCTGCCGCACCATCGGCGCATCGGCCTTGCATTGGAACGCGTCGCGGAACGCCGGCAGGTTCGACAGCGGGCCGTTGACGCGGTACTTGGCGATCGGATGCGGGTCGCCCTGCACCATCGTGCGTTGGGTCTCCGGACGGATCGCATCGCCGCGCCATTGTCCCCACGCGATGAAGAACTGCTGTTCCGGCGTGAAGCCGTCGAGAGTCGGTTCGGGCGCCTTGCCGGCGCGCGATTTCTCATAGGCGAGATACGCCAGCTTGGCGCCGCCGAGATCGCCGATCGATTCGCCGAGCACGAGCTTGCCGTTGTGATGGATGCCCGGTTCGATGAAGTAGCTGTCGAACTGGTTCACCACGCACTCGCCGCGCGCCTTGAATTTCGTCTGGTCCTCGGCTGTCCACCAGTTGCTCAAGCCCCCTTGCGCATCGAACTGCGCGCCCTGGTCGTCGAAGCCATGGCTGATCTCGTGCCCGATCACCACGCCGATCGCGCCGTAGTTCACCGCGTCGGTCGCGCTCATGTCGAACGCGGGCGGCTGCAGGATGCCGGCCGGAAACACGATCTCGTTGAGGAACGGGTTGTAGTAGGCGTTCGAGGTCGGCGGCGTCATGCCCCAGCGGCCGCGATCGACCGGCTTGCCGATCTGCGCGCGGCCGTCGTTGACGTTCCAGCGCGAGGCCGACAGCACGTCGTCCCAGTACGACTGCCGTGCGACGACGACGCCGCGATAGTCCTTCCACGTGTCCGGATAGCCGATCTTCGGATTGAACGTGGCGAGTTTTTCCAGCGCTTTCTTCTTGGTCTCCTCGCCCATCCAGTCCAGACCCTGGATGGTGTCCTTCATTGCCGCCAGGATGTTCCTGACCATCTCCTGCGTGCGCGCCTTGGCTTCGGGCGGGAAATACTTCTCGACGTACTTGCGCCCGAGCGCATCGCCGAGCTGGTTGTCGGTGGCCTCGGCGCAGCGCTTCCAGCGCGGCTTCATCACCGTCGCGCCGGTGAGGAACTTGCCGTTGAATGCGAAGTTCTCCTCCACGAACGGCGCCGACAGCGTATCGGCGGCGGCATTCAGCGCCTGCCATTCCAGGTACGTCTTCCACTGCGCGATCGGAGTTGTCTTCAGCTCTTTCTCGACCTGCCCGAGAAACGCCGGC
>DASWPR010000235.1:0-11752 GCA_036398455.1 Dokdonella sp. | reverse complement strand
ATGCTGAGGCTGCGGCCTGCGGCGACCTGCTCGACGCTGGCGCCCTCGGCGAACAGCAGGAACAGGTCGAACTCGCGCGGCGACAGGCGCCAGTGCGGCAGCAGGTCCTGTTCCGCGTTCGACTGCAGTGCGCCGGCCACTTCGCTCGACAGCGGGCAACCGCCCGCGTTGATCGTGCGGATTGCGTCGATCAGCGATTCGGGCGGACTGCTCTTGGTGATGTAGCCGCTGGCGCCGAGGCGCAGGGCCTGCGCGGCCAGGCTCGGACTGTCGTGCATCGTGAACACCAGCACGCGCAATTCCGGCACGCGATGACGCAGACGCTGCAGCGTCGCCAGACCGCCGCGGCCCGGCATCGAAAGATCGAGTATCAGGATGTCGGCCGCGTGCCCGCTGAGCCAGCGATAGGCGCTTTCGCCATCGGCGAATTCGGCGACGACTTCGACCGCCTCGTCGAGTTCGAGCAGCCGTCGATAGCCGCTGCGCACGACCGCGTGATCGTCGGCGATCGCTATCCGCAATGGTCGCGACTCCATGACCGCTACGCGCGTGCCCCGTGAAGCGTCCGCAGACGACAGATTGGTCATCACTTCCCTCGACAGCCGGTTCGCCGATCGGCGAACCGGCCGTGTGCCGGGTGGCTATGCGTCAGGACGAAAAGTCGCGAGCGCGTGGCCGTTTTGGCGGATGGAGCGACGGGCGCTCAGGACTTGAGAACGCCGGACAATTTTGCCGTGTTGGTCGCGATCGCGTCCATCAGCGGCGGCGACAGGCAGTCGTACGGCGAGAGACCGAGTTCGGTCAGGCGCGCGCGCACCGCACCCATGTCCGCCGGGTTGTAGCCCGCCTCGATGATCGAGGAAACGAACGCGGCAAACGTCGGCTCCGACCAGCCGGATTCGCTGGACAGTTCCGTGTGCACGAAGTCGAGGCCGTAGAACGCGTGCTTGGCGTTCTCGATGCGGCCGTACATGTGCGTGCCGCACACCTTGCAGGCGTGTCGCAGGATCGTCTTGCTCGGATCGACCACCGCGAGCTTCTCGGCGTGTTCGGTGACCTTGACCTTGTCCTTCGACACCACCGCGATCTGCGAGAACGTGACGCCCGTCGGGCGCCAGCACTGCGTGCAGCCGCAGACGTGGTTGAACGCGGTCTGCGCGCCGATAGTCACCTTGACCGGATCGGACGTGCATTTGCAGGTCAGCGTACCGCCGCCGAAGCTATCGCCGGCGCCTTTCTTGACGCCGTTGTCGACCGCCGGATGAATGGAAACAGCCATGAGTGTTACCTCCCAAGTTGCTTTGATTTCGCCGCTGGCTGCGGCGGTTGCTTCACGATGAAACCTTGCTGTGCGTGCGCGCGGATCAGTACTTGATGACCGAGCGGATCACCTTGCCCTCGTGCATCAGGTCGAAGGCGTGGTTGATCTGGTCGAGCGGCAGCACTTCGCTGACGAACTCGTCGACCTTCAGCTCGCCGGCCATGTAGCGGTCGACATAGCCCGGGAGCTGCGAACGGCCCTTGACGCCGCCGAATGCCGAACCGCGCCAGACGCGGCCGGTGACGAGCTGGAACGGTCGCGTCGAGATTTCCTGGCCGGCGCCGGCGACGCCGATGATGATCGATTCGCCCCAGCCCTTGTGGCAGCACTCCAGCGCCGAACGCATGACCTTGACGTTGCCGATGCACTCGAAGGAGAAGTCGACGCCGCCGTCGGTGAGGTCGACGATGACCTGCTGGATCGGCGTGTCCTTGTAGTCGGCCGGGTTGACGAAGTCGGTCGCGCCGAGCGACTTGGCCATTTCCCATTTGCTCGGGTTGAGATCGACCGCGATGATGCGCGAGGCCTTCGCCATCACCGCGCCCTGCACGGCGGCGAGACCGATGCCGCCGAGGCCGAAGATCGCCACGGTCGCGCCGGGCCACACCTTGGCGGTGTTGAGCACGGCGCCGATGCCGGTGGTGATGCCGCAGCCGAGCAGGCAGACCTTGTCGAGCGGCGCCGCCGGATTGATCTTGGCGAGCGCGATTTCCGGCAGCACGGTGTATTCGGAGAAGGTGCTGCAGCCCATGTAGTGCAGGATCTGCTTGCCCTTCAGCGAGAAGCGCGAGGTGCCGTCGGGCATCAGGCCCTTGCCCTGCGTCACGCGGATCGCCTGGCACAGGTTGGTGCGGCCGGAGGTGCAGAACGAGCACACGCCGCATTCGGGCGTGTACAGCGGAATGACGTGGTCGCCGGGCTTGACGCTGGTCACGCCGGGGCCGACTTCCTGCACGATGCCGCCGCCCTCGTGGCCGAGGATGACCGGGAACAGGCCTTCGGGGTCCGAGCCGGACTGGGTGAACGCGTCGGTGTGGCAGACGCCGGTGGCGACGATCTTGACCAGGACTTCGCCGGCGCGGGGACCCTCGAGGTCCACTTCCTCGATCGAAAGGGGTTTGCCTGCCTCCCAGGCGACTGCAGCTCTTGTCTTCATTACGTATCTCCAGGGAAAAATTCAACGATGACGCCAACGCCGCTTCAGGTGCAATGTGTATGCCACGACCGTGGCTGCCCCGCGGCGCTCGCAAGGTACGGTTTTTCTTCGCGTTCACGCCCGCGGCGGGCGCGCGGTTCAGCGATTTGCCGCGCGGCTGAGCCGGAAATGGAACACCTCCCGACGCATTCGCGGACGCATGACGGAACAGTGCGCGTCTGCCGCGTGCGGGCCGGCCCGGCTCACGGGATCGCGACGCCCCAGGGCAGTTCGCCGACCGCAATTTCCTTGACCACCTTGAGCGCCTGCGTATCGATCACGCTGACGCTGTTGGAGCGGCCGTTGGCGACGTAGAGCTTCTTGCCGTCCGGCGTCAGCGCCATGTTCCAGGGGCGCTTGCCGACGGGAATCTCGCCGACGACCTTGTTCGTCGCGACCTCGATCACCGATACGCTGCCGGCGCCGCCGTTGGCCGCGTAGATGCGCTTGCCGTCGTGGCTGATGCTGATGCCGGCGGTGCGCAATCCGGTCGGGATGGTGGCGATCTTCTTTCGCGTGCCGAGATCGACCACGTCGACGGCATTGGCGGCTTCCTGCGCGATGTACACCTGCGCCGTGCCCGGAATGAACGCCGCGCCGCGCGGGTGCCCGCTGGTCGGGATCGTGCCGGTCGATGCGCGCTGGGCCAGATCGATCACGTCGACATCGTTGGAACCTTCGTTGCTGGTCAGCAGCAGCTTGCCGTCGAGGCTGAACTCGCAATGTTCCGGATTGCGGCCCTGGGTCGGGATGCTCGCTTCCAGCTTGAACGAGGCGGTGTCGATCAGCAGCGCCTTGTGCTGGCCTTCGGCGCAGACGGCGAGCGTCTTGCCGTCCGGCGAAATACGCACGCCTTCGGCTTCGGGGCCGATGGCGACGCTGTGCGTGATTCTGTCGGTCGCCGGATCGATCGCCACCAGGTTGTTGTGCTCGGCGTCGACGACGTAGAGCGTCTTGCCGTCGGTACTGGTATCGATCGCCTGCAGGCGCTTGCCGAGTCCGTTCTGCGCACTGAGCGTCTTGACGACCGCGTCGGTCGAGGTGTCGATGACCGAGATCGTGCCGCTCTTCTGGTTCGGCACGTAAGCCATCGGCGAGGCGGCGAAGGCGCCGCCCGCGGCGAGCTCGCCGGCCAGCAGCAGGCCGGCCAGGGCGATCGAGCGGCGCAGCGACTTCGGCGCGCGTGCGCCGGACGCTGATGAGACGGGGTAGGTCACGCTGACTCCAGTGCGAATTCGCGGTGCGGGAAAGGAAGGCCGCAGCTTGGACATCGCGGCGGACTACCAGTTCTTCAGCGACGGATCGCCGCCGTATTTCGAGCGAACGTAGGCGAGCAGCTTCCACTCTTCCTCTTCGGTGACCACGCCGGCGAACGGCGGCATGTCGCCGACGACGTTTTCGTGACCGATGCGCGTGTAGCCCTTGGCCTGCAGGCCGGTGCTGCCGAGCCTGACCAGGTTGAACAGCGTCGTGTCGTCGCTGCCGTACACCCAGGTGTCGTTGATCACCGGCGGGCACATGCCGCCGCCGCCGCCGGCGCCGTGGCAGCCGCTGCAGGCCTTCGACACGAACAGTTCCTTGCCGGCCGCGATGGCGGCCTCGTTGCCGGTGTCCGGGTTCTTCACGATGTCGAGGCCGTGTTCATTCTGGCCGGCTGCCGACGCGGGCGCACCGGCCGCAGCCTTGGCGTCCGTCTTCGCCGCGGGCTTCGGTTTCGCCGGATCATCGGGATTGGGTTCGTCGATCAGCCAGCGCTCCTTGGCTTCCTGTGCGTATGCCGTGCTGATTGCATGCGTGGCAATGATCGCGGAGCCGGCCGTCATCGCGGCGGCGCAGAGCAGGATGCGTATTTTCATGGGAATCTCCGTTGGGCACACGAAAAGCTGGAAATCATATCGGTTTGCGCCGCCGCGCCACTGCGGGCCGCGGCGGCTTGCATGAGGGGAGCGGTCAGCGGCTTTGCGAGAGCAGTGCGGCCAGTTGCGCATTGCCTTTTTCCTGCGCGATCGCCAGGGCCGTCTGGCCCTTGGCGTCTTTCGCCGAGGCATCTGCGCCCGTCGACAGCAGCGCCTTGGCTGCCGCTTCGTTGTTTTCCGCCGCGGCCAGCATCAGCGACGTGATGCCGGCCTTGTTGGCGGCGCGGACGTTCGCGCCATGCTTCACCAGCAGGTCGAGCACGCCGCTGGCGCTCTTCGCGGTCGCGAACATCACCGGCGTGTAGCCGGCATCGTTGGCGGCATTGACGTTGGCGCCGGCATCGACGAGCTGCTTGACGTTGTCGAGCTCGCCGTAGGTGATCGCGACCGAGAGCGGGCTCCAGCCGCTGTCGCCATAGGCATCGAGCTTCGCGCCCTTGCCGATCAGCAGCCGGATCATGTCCGGGTTGTTGCGCCACACGGCGAACATCAGCGGTGACCAGCCATCCTTGTCGCGCTGTTCGGCCTTGGCGCCGTGATCGATCAGGATTTCGGCGATCTTGACGTGACCCTCGCGCACGGCCCACTGCAGCGCGTTGTAGTCGAGCTGGATCACCTTGTTCGGATCGGCGCCATGATCGAGCAGGTAGCGCACGCGATCCGGGTCGTTGCCGACCACCGCGTCGGACAGCTCCTGCGTCACATCGGCGCCCGCGGCAAGGCGTACCTTGGTCGCGGCCAGTTCGCCGGGCGTCGCCTCGGGGTGATCGCGGCGGGCCTCGGTCTTCGCCGCTTCGATCTCGGTGTACGGGCCGTGTTCGGGCAGATCGCCCGATACCACGCAGGCGGCGCACTTCACCAGCGGCACGCCGTAGCTTTCGAGCACCGCCTTGATCTCGTCCTTGTGTGCCTCGAGGGTGTCGTCGAGGCGCTTCTTCAAGTCCTTGTCCGCGCGCCGCACGCCGAGCGACATCGACCATTCCAGCGGCACATCGCTTTCGAATTGATTGAGCGCGATCATTTCCAGCGGCGCATTCTTCTGCTTGATGTAATAACCGCCGATCGGGCCCCAGGTTTCAGCCGCGTCGAGACTATTGTCGATGACCTGCTCCACCTGTTTTCCGGGATGGTCCTGCGGATTATAGGAAGAGTCGAAGAAAACATATTGGACGGTGGTATTTTCCATTACCCCGTGGGTGCGCAGCGCCTCGCGCGCGGGCGAGCTCTGCAGCACGCCGATCTTCCATTTCTTGAGAATCGGATCGTCGAGTGAAGTAATCGGGTGCCTGGCGTCCTTGCGATAGACCAGCACGAACGAAGACTTGTAATAAGGCTTGGTCGTCAGCGCCATTTCGAAATCCGATGGCACGTCCATCAGCACGTCGCAGTGTTCGGCAGTGAGCGTGCTGCGCACCAGGCCGCGGCCGTAGTACGGATACCAATAGTATTCCAGTGGAGATCCCATGCCCTTGGCGAGGATTTCCGCGACCTTGTTCTGGAATCCCTCGCCTTTGTTGTTCGACAGCGGCATGTTGCCGGGATCCGCGCAGACGCGCAGCGGCAAGGCTTCGGCGTGCGATTCGGCGGCGTTCGCAACGCCGATGGATGCGGCAAGGGTTGCGCACCAGAAAATCGCTGTTCTCAAAATCACCGCTGTACTCCTCGTGACACGCCCGGCATCACTTTGAACTTACGTCGTTGGAATTGAATGCAAGCTGATCGCGAGATTAACCCGCGAGGTGGGCGGTTGGCATGGGCGCCGCAAGTTAGGGAATTTTTCACGGCGGAATGCCGGCAATGCGAATGCGAGGGTAGACCACTCGCGGCAAGAGACCTGCATGAAATGATTTTCACAAAAACATCGGGGCCCGAGCGGGCCCCGATGGTCGGTCCAGAGATAACTCAGTTCTGAGCGACTTTCTTGCCCACCGCCTCGCCGGTATCGAC
Source organism: Dokdonella sp. (assembly GCA_036398455.1). Taxonomy (GTDB): domain Bacteria; phylum Pseudomonadota; class Gammaproteobacteria; order Xanthomonadales; family Rhodanobacteraceae; genus Dokdonella_A. The sequence goes on along the minus strand of DASWPR010000235.1, from coordinate 5,373 downwards.
GCGGAAGGTGAACAAGGAACCACCCGTCGGAACCTTGTCGAAGCCATTCGTGTAGGCGAGGCCGACCGCACCCAGCGCACCGAACGGATCGGCCGGATCGAGACCGGCGGAGATCGGCAGACCGATCCAGCCACCGATGCCGGTGAACACCGACACGTACTGGTGGCCAGCCACCCTGTAGGTGATCGGGTTGCCGATGATGCCGGACGACAGCTTCTTCGACCACAGGATCTTGCCGTTGTCCTTGTCGACCGCGCGGAACCAGCCGTCCAGCGTGCCGTAGAACACGACGCCGCCGTCGGTCACCAACGCGCCGCCCCAGGTCGGGAACTTCTCGTTGATTTCCCACTTGGTCTTGCCGGTAGTCACGTCGAACGCCTTGAAGTTGCCGAGGTTGCCCGGCTTTTCAGGCTTCATGGCGACATTCGCGAACACATACACGATGCCGGTCATGATCGCGCCGCGTTCTTTCGGCTCGTCTTCCATGTACCAGTTGTTGGTCGGGCAGTAGAAGATCTTCGAATCCTTCGGATCCGTCGCGCACGGCTGCTGGTCCTTGCCGCCCATCGCGGACGGCGAAGCCTTGACCGGCTTGTTCAGATCGAACGGCGAATGCTCCTTCACCTTGACCGGACGACCGGTCTTCATGTCGATCTTCTCGGCCCAATCCACGTTCACGTACTTGTTGGCGTGAAGCAGGGTGCCGTCGCGGCGATCGAGCACATAGGCGAAGCCGTTGCGATCGAAATGGGTCAGGGTCGGCTTGCCGTCGATCTCGCTGAGGATCGACTCGTTGATGCCGTCATAGTCCCACTGGTCGAACGGGGTCATCTGGTACGCCCACACCGCTTCGCCGGTCGACGGGCGACGCGCGAAGATCGTCAGCGACCACTTGTTGTCCTGCGTACCGTTGTTGCACTCCTCGTGCGTCTTGTACTTGCAACGGTAGGTCGGACTCCACAGGCCCGGGTTGCCGGTGCCGTAGTAGATCAGGTCGAGCTTCGGGTCATAGCTGATGAAGCCCCACGGAGCGCCGCCGCCACGGGTCCACTCGTCGCCCGGATAGCTCTTCTCGCTCTCGTTGAAGCGGCCGTATTCCGGATGCTTGGCGTTGAAGTCCTTGCCGAGGCAGAGGTCCTTGTCCGGGCCGGTGCTGTGGCAGGTCCACTTCGGCGCGCCATCGGCCAGCGCGAAGCCCTGCATGCGGCCGCGCGCACCGAATTCGTCGCCGCCCATGCCGGTGATGACGATGTCCTTGACGATGATCGGAGCCGGCGTGCTGGTCTCGCCCTTCTTCGGATCGGCGCGCTTGACCTTCCACACTTCCTTGCCGGTCTTCGCATCGAGTGCGATCAGCTGACCGTCGAGGGTGTTGAAGACGAGCTTGCCGTCGGCGTAGGAAATGCCGCGGTTGACGGTGTCGCAGCAAGCGACGGCGACCGCGTGGTCGTCCTGCTTCGGCGAGTACTTCCAGACGACCTGATAGTTGTCGGCTTCGGAGAGGTCGAGCGCGTAGACGTAGTTCGGATAGCCGCTGACGTAATACATCATGTTGCCGATGACCAGAGGCTGTCCCTCATGGCCGCGCGGCGCACCGGTCGACATCGACCAGGTCATCTGCAGGTTGCCGGCGTTGCTCTTGTTGATGTCGCTCAGGGTGCTGTGACGTGTGAGTGCGTAGTCGCCCCCCGGCGCAACCCACGAATCGCCGCTGGTGGCTTCTGCCGCGAATGCAGCGCCCGCGCTCAGTGCGGCCGCGAGGCCTGCGCACAGCGCGAACAACCGCGGCTGGTTTCGTACGGAAAATTTACTCATATCGGTGCTCCCTCCTGACTAGCTTGCAGTTATTAGCGTTCGTGCGACTTTTGAGTCTGTCGCAGGCGCCACCGTTGACACCGTTGCCGGGTCGGTCCTGCGACGCGACGTTCTATCTGCAGTGGCCGTGCCAAATGTACTCACTTGTGAGAAGTTCACAAGGATCAATGCATTGCAAATTGTTGCAGCGCAACGATTTTTTCCAACTGTTCCATGCGCGGAACACCCGCGTCGATCGTGCTGCGCCGTGTGTGGCATAGCGCTCCGGAGCAGGCCCGCGCCGGCGCCGGTCGGTGCGTCGCGAACGGCCGATCGCGACGCATGGAAACAGCTGCGGTCTATACGACCAAGGTCGTGGATGCTGCGCAGGCGGACGCAGCGGAACGCGAGGCTGCTAGTTGCCGATGCGATGCACGCCGTCGATCTCGACCAGCAGTTCGCTGCGGCAGATGTCGCCGGCGAGCAGCAGCAGATCGTTCAGCGCAGGCGCGTGGCGCTGCAGCGTCGAGCTGACGACGTCGGCGTCCGCCGGATCGCGCAGATACGCCTTCAGCAGGCTGTGCGCGCCGAGCCGCGTCGGCGTCGACGTGGCGGCCTGCTGCAGCAGGCTGTCGAGGTTGGCGAGCGTTTCGCCGAGTTGCGCGTCGAGGTCGTCCTCGTGGGTCGAGGCATGCCCGACCACGGCGGCGGTGCCGGAAATCAGCAGCTCGGCGTGCGCGGTGAGCAGGCCGCGCGTGAACGTCGGTGCGGTCGGGCCGTACTGGCGCGGGTAGCGCCAGGCGCTGACCTGGCGCGGGTTCTCCACCGCCAGACCCGGCTGCGTGGAGGCGAGGCCGTAGACCTGCAGCACGCGCACGCCGTCCTGACGCCCGATTGCGGTGGCCGCCGGGTAGCGCGAGCGTGCCGCCGCGTCGATGCCGCGCGCACGGCCGTCGCAGAACAGCCGATAGCGTTCGGCGTCGCCCTCGCCGAGATTGATCGCGTCGAGATAGTTCCACAGGCGCAGCAAATGTGGCGTCGGGCTGGCTTCGACGAACGCGGTCAAGGTGCGGTATGCGTGCGCGGCAGCGTCGACGATGCCGCCGTGCGCCGCCTCGTCGACTTCGATCGCGACGTAGGTCGCGCTGCCGTCGCTGCTCCAGCGCAGATCGCCGCTGCGTCCGCTGCGCACCGGCGCGATGCCGCGCCAGACCTCGAAGGGGGCTGCCTGCAGGGGTTCCAGGCCGACACGCAGTACGCGCGGGTCCGACGGCAATGCCGCGTCCACGCCGAAGCCGATCACCGCGAGCACGTCGGCCTGCGCCAGCAATACGCCGGCCGGCGCGCGTTCGTAGCCGATCCGCAGCGGTGTCGGCAGCGCAGCGGTTTCGGTCATCGGCATCGACATGCGTTCAGGGAGCGTAGCTGGACCAGGCTGCGGATGCGCAGCGGGTCGCGGATGATACACTGGGCGGATCATTCCACGCCCGCCATGGCCACGACGACCCTCGATGGATACCAAAGCCAGCGCCCCGCAGACCGCCGCCGAACATGAACTCGCGCAACTGCTCGTCGAAAGCCTGAATATCGACTGGGTCAAGCCCGAGGCCATCGATCCCGACGCGGCCCTGTTCGGCAGCGACCTCGGCCTCGATTCGATCGACGCGCTCGAGCTCGCCCTGGCCGTGTCCAAGCGCTACGGGTTCCAGCTGCGTTCGGACAACCCGGACAACAAGCGCATCTTCGGCAGCCTGCGCGCGCTGTCCGAGCATATCGAGCAGCAGCGCGCCGCCTGAGCCGCTGCTTCGCCGCGCCTGCGGCCTAGGCCGGATCGACCGGCGTGTTGCCGCCGCTGAACGCGATGCGTGCCTGACGGCGCCGTTCGATGCGGTCGGCCAGGTAGCGGCGCAGGTTCAGTACGCCGAGCGTGGCGTAGATGAACTTGAACAGATGCAGCCGGCGCATCACCGGCGCGCTGTCGAACACGTCGCCGGCGAGCATCGAGATCACGCCGTCCTGAATCCGCCACTGGTTGCCCGGGTGCGCGAACAGATGGCGCATCACCGGCGAGTTGAAGCGATAGATGAACCACGAGAACACGCGCACGCCGCGCCGGATGCGCGCCGTGAACGCGCGCTGCAGCGCCGCTTCGCTGGCTGGCGCATCGAGGATCGCTCCGACCATCGCGGCGGCCTGCTTGCCGCTGTGCATCGCCAGGTACACGCCGGACGAGAAGACCGGATCGACGAACGCATACGCATCGCCGACCATCACCCAGCCGGGTCCGCACATCGCAGCGCAGGTGTAGGAATAGTTGCCGGTCACGCGCACGTCGGAAATCATCTGTGCTTCGGCCATGCGCGACCACGCCGACGGCATCAGCTTCAAGGTGTCGAGCAGGAATTCCTCGTTGTGGCCGCGGCGCTGCTTGAGGTATTCCGGAAAGCACACGCAGCCGACGCTGACCACGCCGTCCTGCAGCGGAATGAACCAGCACCAGCCGTGCGCGAAGTTGTAGATGCTGATGTTGCCGGCGTCGTCGCCGGGGCGGCGCTCGACGCCGCGGAAATGCGAGAAGATCGCCGCGCTCTGGTGCTTGTCGTTCTTGCGCTTGAGCTTCAGCGCGTTGCCGAGCAAGGTATCGCGGCCGCTCGCGTCGACGAGGTAGCGGGCGTTCACGGTGAGCGCATTGCCTTCGGCGTCTTTCGCATGCGCGACGACGCGGCCGGCGCCGGCGATCTCGACCTGCTCGACCTTGACGCCTTCGCGTGCATCCACGCCACTCTCGCGCGCGTGCTCGAACAGCATCGCGTCGAATTCCTCGCGCTTGACCTGGAACGCATGCGGCGGCGTGTTGCCGAGCGCGTGGCGAAAATGGAAGGTCTGGTAGTTGCCTTCATCGGACGGGAAATCCGCGCCGAGCTTGAGCACGCCGAGCGCACGCACTTTCTCCATCACGCCGAGCTGGTCGAAGATCGGCAGGTTCGCCGGCAGCAGCGATTCGCCGATGTGAAATCGCGGGTGGTGGTCTTTTTCCAGCTGCAGCACGCGGCGGCCCTGGCGTTGCAGCAGCGTCGCCGCCGTCGATCCGCCCGGACCGCCGCCGACCACCAGCACGTCGCACTCGATGATCGTCTGCTGCATGAAGTTTCCCCGGCCAGAGTGCGCAGTCTGAATCGCGCGCAAAAACGCTATGTTACATTCGCCGCCGTCCTCGGCAGCCTGTTTGCGCGCAACCTCTTTCCGTGTCCGCCTCCGCTCCTACATCGCCGCTGCCGCTCGCGCCGGGCCTGCGCTCGCGCGTGCTCGCCTGTGGCATCGCCGTGTACGTGCTGCTACTGTTGGCGGCCCTCGCGACCGGCAGCGCCTGGCTCGCTGCGCTCGCCGCGCTGGCGTTCGTCACCCTGCTGCTGTCGCCGGGCCTGCTCCGGCGCAGCGCGGCCGCCTGGTCGCTGTGGCTGCTCGGGGCCGCGGCTGTCGGCGTGCTCGCCGCGCGCGGCCACGGCATGCTTGCGCTGGATATGCTGCCGGTGCTCATCAATGCGGCCTTGTGCGTCCTGTTCGCGCGCACGCTGGCGC
>DASWPR010000234.1:0-2463 GCA_036398455.1 Dokdonella sp. | reverse complement strand
TTCCAGGCCGGCAGCGCGCAACTGCGCGCCGTGGTCGACGACCTGCAGCGTGAACTCGCACGCAGCGCCGAAGGCGGCGGCGCCAAGGCACGCGAGAAGCACACCGCCCGCGGCAAGCTGCTGCCGCGCGAGCGCATCCGCGCCCTGCTCGATCCCGGCTCGCCGTTCCTCGAACTCTCGCCGCTGGCCGCGCACGGCATGTACGAGGACGCCGCGCCAGCGGCGGGGCTGATCACCGGCATCGGCCGCGTCAACGGTATCGAAGTGGTGGTGGTGGCCAACGACGCCACGGTGAAAGGCGGCACCTATTTCCCGATGACGGTGAAGAAGCATCTGCGCGCACAGGAAGTAGCACTGGAAAACCGCCTGCCGTGCGTCTACCTGGTCGACTCCGGCGGCGCGTTCCTGCCATTGCAGGATGACGTCTTTCCGGACAAGGAGCACTTCGGCCGAATCTTCTACAACCAGGCCCGGATGTCTTCGCTCAACATCCCGCAAATCGCGGTGGTGATGGGTTCGTGCACCGCCGGCGGCGCCTATGTGCCGGCAATGAGCGACGAGACCATCATCGTGAAGAACCAGGGCACGATCTTCCTCGGCGGCCCGCCGCTGGTGAAGGCGGCCACCGGCGAAGTCGTCGATGCCGAGACGCTCGGTGGCGCCGAGGTGCATACCGCGATCTCCGGCGTGGCCGATCACTTGGCCGAGAACGACGCCCATGCGCTGGCGATCGCCCGCGACATCGTCGCCAGCCTCAACCGCAAGAAGGCCATGCCGCTGGCACTGCGCGCGCCGGTCGAACCGAAGTATCCGGCCGAAGAGCTGTACGGCGTGATCCCGCAGGACACGCGCCGCCCGTTCGACATCCGCGAGGTGATCGCGCGCCTCGTCGACGGCTCCGAACTGCACGAATTCAAGGCCCGCTACGGCAAGACCCTGGTCTGCGGCTTCGCACACATCCACGGCTACCCGGTCGGCATCGTCGCCAACAACGGCATCCTGTTTGCCGAAAGCGCGCTCAAGGGCGCGCACTTCATCGAGCTGTGCAACCAGCGCAACGTGCCGATGCTGTTCCTGCAGAACATCACCGGCTTCATGGTGGGCACCGAGGCCGAGCGCGGCGGCATTGCGCGCCACAGCGCGAAGCTGGTCTATGCCATGGCCACGGCCCGCGTGCCGCGCCTGACGGTGATCATCGGCGGCTCGTACGGCGCCGGCAACTACGGCATGTGCGGCCGCGGCTTCGCGCCGCGCTTCCTGTTCGCATGGCCCAACTCGCGCATCGCGACCATGAGCCCCGACGTGGCGAGCACCGTGCTCACCGAACTGCGGCGCGGCAGCAGCAAGGGCCACGCCAGCGAAGAGGAGATCGCGCAGATCGACCGCCAGACGCGCGCCCAGTTCACCGAGCAGAGCGACCCTTACTACGCCACCTCGCGCCTCTGGGACGACGGCATCATCGAACCGGAGCAGACCCGCGAGGTGATCGCGCTGTGCCTGGCGATCGTCGCCACGCAGCCGCCCGTCGAAGGGCCGGCCCCGGTCTTCCGGATGTAGCCAACCCCATCACCCGGAAGACAAGAATGTTCGATTCCATCCTGATCGCCAACCGCGGCGAGATCGCCTGCCGCATCGCGCGCACCTGCCGGCGCATGGGCATCGCCTCGGTGGCGGTCTATTCCGAGGCCGACCGTCATGCGCGCCATGTCCTCGAATGCGACGCGGCAATGCCGATCGGCCCCGCCGAGGCCGGCGCGAGCTACCTGAACGCGCAGGCCATCGTCGACGCGGCGCTGAAGGCCGGTGCGCAGGCCGTGCATCCCGGCTACGGCTTCCTGTCCGAGAAGACCGTGCTGGCCGAGCTGTGCGCGGCCAACGGCATCGAATGGATCGGGCCGCGGCCGGAGGTGATACGCCAGATGGGCTCGAAGATCGAGTCCAAGCTGCTCGCGCAGCGCGCCGACGTGCCGACCGTGCCGGGCTACCACGGAGAAGACCAGACGGCCGCCCACCTGCTGGCGTGCGCCGAGGCCATCGGCTGGCCGATTCTCGTCAAGGCCAGCGCGGGCGGTGGCGGCCGCGGCATGCGGCGCGTCGAAGGCCGCGGCGAATTCCTTGCGTTGCTGGACGAGGCCAAGCGCGAGGCGCAGCGCTCCTTCGGCGACGACCGCGTGCTGCTCGAGAAGCTCATCATGCGGCCGCGTCACCTGGAGGTGCAGCTGGTCGGCGATCGGCATGGCGGCCTGGTCCACCTGTACGAGCGCGAATGCTCGATCCAGCGCAACTACCAGAAGGTGATCGAGGAGGCGCCTGCCGCATGGCTGCCGCCCGAAACCCGTGCGCGCCTGCACGAATATGCGCTGCGGCTGGGGCGTGCGATCGGCTACGACTCGGCAGGCACGGTCGAGTTCGTGCTCGAGGACGGCACGCCCGAGCCCTACTTCCTCGAGATGAACACGCGGC
>DASWPR010000233.1:0-3869 GCA_036398455.1 Dokdonella sp. | reverse complement strand
CATCGACGTTGCGGGTCAGGAAGCCGATGTACTTGAAATAGGCGAGCACGCCGAGATTGAACACGATGCCGCCGGCCAGCCATCGCCTCGACACGCGCGACGGCTCGCCCTCGTTGCCGCCGCGCGTGACGGCGATGCAGCGCCCGAACGCGAAATTGCCGAGCACCGAACAGAGCAGCACCCAGGTGCCCGCATGGTCGCCGTAGTAGTAGAACGCCAGGCTCGCGAGCAGGATGAAGGCGTTCTTCCAGGGCGCCGGGGTGACCTGATAGAGCGACAGGAAGATCGGCAGAAACAGGAAAATGAACAGGTACGAGCTGAAGACCATGGGCGTTCCGTGCGGACGTGAGGGGCGCCGCTTCAGCTGTCGGAGCGGTTCGCGCGACCGGAGTGCACCTTGGTGCCGTTCGATTTCGAACGCAGGGCCTTGGCCAGGCGATGCGAGCGATGCAGCAGCGAGCGCTTCATCGCGAAGGCGAGGCCGGCCAGTGCGATGCGCACGCGCGGCGGCGCCGACCATTCGACCGCCGCATTCGCCGGCAGGGGCGCGTCCGCGCTGCCGGGCGGCAGCCCGAACATCATCTGCAGCACCTGGTTGCGGATGTCGCCGCTGCGAAAGCAGCTGGCGAGCAACTGGTGCTTGTACTCCAGCTTGGTGTAGTTCTTCGCCGCCTGGCGCGTGGTGAAGACACTGCGCGTCGCGTAGCCGCTGGCCTGCGCGCAGTAGGTGACCAGGCGCTCGATCGCATGCGGCAGGTCGCTGTCGCCGTAGACTTCCTCGTCGAACTGCGCCCAGGTCCAATGGTGTTCGAACAAACGCTTGAGCGCGGCCGGACGGAACCAGTACATCGATCCATAGGTCGCAATCGGCGTGTGGATATCCAGTGGCACATGGATGCCCAGCAGCTGCGCGAGCGCTTCCACGCGCGGCTTGTTGAGGAACCACGCGTGGCCGAGCGTCGGATACCCGATGTGCACGGTCGGCGGCACGACGATGCCGACGCGCGGTTCGCGTTCGATCATGTCGAAGATGTTCTCGACGTAGCCGCGCGATCCGAGCAGGTTGTCGAGCAGGTGATGCTTGAAGCCGTTGCCGCGGTTCGAGCCGTCCTGCAGCGATTTCTTGCTGTGGATCCGGCACAGCAGGCCGTAGCGGCCGGACAGCACGATGTCGCGCTGCGCGATCAGCAGCGCGGAGGTGTCGCGTCCGAGATTGGAATGCACGACATCCACGCGCAGCGTGCCGCGGTCGAAACCGGCGAGCTGCACCTCGATCGCCTGTTTCTTCTGCGCGGTGTCGGTGGTGATGTAGAGGTCGAAGGCGCCCGGAATGTGGTTCGCGTAGTCGAGCATCTCTGCGAGCAGATCGGTCCAGTACACGTGCGCGAGCACGCCGACGCGGCCGAACGACCACGGCGCGGCGACCGGGTTCGCGCGCACGTCCGGGAAGATGTCGAGCAGTTCCAGGTTCGTGTAGAGCGTGCGCAGTTCCGATGTGCGCAGGGTATTGCCTTCGATCAGGTCGATGTCGTAGTCGGAGCGTTCGGCGATCAGGTCGAGCGCGCGGCGCAGGTTGATCGCTTCGGACGCCATGTACAGCGGATCATGGAAGAACGGCCGCCGCTTCAGGATCGGACAGCGCCGCTCGATCATGCGGTCCACTTCGAGACAGAGCGGATGCACGGTCGCGAAGTCGTCCGGATCCATGTAGATGCGGTAGCTGAAGCCGAGCGACGAAAAATGCTCGGTGAAGCGCATCTCGTGATGCTGGATCGAATCCGTGTAGGACTGGATCGCCGGCATCTCGCGCCAGTACGACCAGAACGCGTCGGAGTCGAGCATGGGCTGGCGCACCGCGATGAAGTGCGACTGGATGTGCAGCGGCAGCACCTCGCCGCCGGTGAGCGGATTGGGCCGGCATTCCTTGTGCGCCGTGATGCCCCAGAAGTCGCAGTCGAGCGCATCCATCGCGCCGAACATCTCGCCGAGCGGGAAGATCGGCGCAAAAAACGTGTAGTTGAGCAGCAGGAGCTCGTCATAGGCGGCGAGCTCGACGCGGCCGATGCGCTCGATGGCCTCCTTGTAACCCCACACGTCGTAACCGATGTTGTTGCGGACGATCACTTCGTCCGCGTGCGCGCGCAGAAGGGCGAGGCCCTCGGCGCCGGGTTTGCCGTTGCACACCACCACCAGCTTTTCCACCTGTTCGCGGAAGGCGCGCAGGGCGACGGCGACGTAGTCGTCGACGAAGCCGGCCTCGTCATAGAAAAGATAGATGCCGATGCGGCGTCGTGGTGCAGGCGCGGACGGGGCTTCCGATCGCATGTGAGCCGACCTCTCTCTTCGTGACGCCGCCGTCGTGCGGGTCTGAAACGAAACGTATCGTTTCGCGATTGCTGCAGGTGACGGCACTGCGAGACCGCCTCGGACCTCGCAGTTTAGAGGAAGTTGCGGCTGCTCTTGAAGCAGCGCTGCATCCAGGCGGGCGAATCGGTGGCCGCGCCAGCCGGGTCGGCTATGATTGCAGGCCGGATCGGCGATCCGTCCTCATTGTTCGCCCGATACGTCGCACACGCCATGGAGCGAGACCTCTCAAGCATGCTGGCCGGACCGTTTCTGCCCTTTCTCGAGCAGCGTTCGCTGCTGTTCGAGTTGACCAAGCGGGAAGTTCTCGGTCGCTATCGCGGCGCGAGTTTTGGTCTGCTGTGGTCGTTGCTGAGCCCTTTCCTGATGCTGTGCGTCTACACCGTCGCGTTCGGCTTCGTGATGAAGAGCAAATGGCCGCACGCGGTCGAGGGTCGGGCGAATTTCGCGCTGATCCTGTATGTCGGGCTGATCGTGCATGGATTCTTCGCCGAGTGCATCGCGCGCGCGCCGCGTCTCATCGTCGACCATCCGAACTACGTGAAGCGGGTGATCTTTCCGCTCGACGTATTGCCCTGGGCGATGATCCTGTCGGCCATGTTCCACGCGTTCATGAGCATGCTCGTCTTCGTCGTGCTGTACGCCATCACCTCGGGCGCGCCGCCCTGGACGGTGGTGTTCTTCCCGCTGGTGCTGCTGCCTTTCGTCTTGTTCGTCAACGGACTTGCGTGGCTGCTCGCCTCGCTCGGCGTGTATCTGCGCGACATCCATCAGATCACCGGCGTGTTCATCACCGCCATGCTGTTCCTGTCCTCGGCGATCGTCCCGATCGAATCGGTGCCGGAGCGCTACCAGGCGATCTTCCGCTTCAATCCGCTCACCTTCATCATCGATCAGGCGCGCGAAGTCGCGCTGTGGGGCAATCTGCCGGACTGGAGCGGCCTTGCGCTGTATGCGCTGAAAGCGGCGATCTTCATGTACCTGTGCCATGCCTGGTTTCGCTCGACGCGCGCCGGATTCGCCGATGTCCTCTGACGAGCTTGCGATCCACCTGCGCGGCGTCGAGAAGACGTTCTCGATCTACGAACGTCCGCATCATCGCCTGCTCGAATCGCTGCTGGGCACGCGCCGGCGCATCTGGCATCGCGAGTTCCATGCGCTGCACGGCATCGACCTCGATGTCCGCCACGGCGAGACGGTCGGGCTGATCGGCCGCAACGGCGCCGGCAAGTCGACCCTGCTGCAGATCATCTGCGGCATCCTCACGCCGACGCGCGGCGTCGTCGATGTGCGCGGCCGCATCGCCGCGCTGCTCGAACTCGGCGCCGGCTTCAATGCCGAGTTCAGCGGCCGCGAAAACGTGTTCCTCAACGGCACCGTGCTCGGGCTGACCCGGGCCGAGATCGAAGCGCGCTTCGACACCATCGCGGCCTTCGCCGACATCGGCGATTTCATCGACCAGCCGGTCAAGGTCTATTCGAGTGGCATGTATATCCGCCTCGCCT
>DASWPR010000232.1:0-5593 GCA_036398455.1 Dokdonella sp. | reverse complement strand
CACCATCGCAAACCCGAACAGGAACGCGGCGGCGACCACGATCACGCCGGTCTTGAGCACGCTGCGATTGAGCTTGGCCGCGTTGTTCATCGCTTCAGCACGGCCTCGATGATCGCGAGCGCATAGATCGCGAACGCGATGCCGCCGACGATCCACGCCGTTCGCCGCGTCGCGGCGCGACGCGCGGTGAGATCGAATTTTGCGGCCTGCGGTTTCATCGGTTGGATGGGTCGAAGTCAGCTTTCAGGTTGAACGGTGCAGCCGGACGGGCCTGCGTCTCGGTCGGCGCGCCCGCGAGCGGCGCACGGATCAATGCGAGATGTCGTCGTGCGCCAGCATGCCCGGCAGCAGCACCGGCGGCGTCGTGAAGGTGTGGTACGGCGCCGGCGAAGGCACGGTCCATTCCAGGCCCTTGGCGCCTTCCCATACCTGCATCGTCGCGCGCTGCCTGGAGTAGTAGACGCAATGGATGATCACGCCGACGAAGATCAGCTGGGTGGCGCCGAACCAGAAGCCGCCGATCGAGGAGATCATGTTGAAGTCCGCGAACGCGACGTTGTAGTCCGGGATGCGCCGCGGCATGCCGGCGAGACCGAGGAAATGCTGCGGGAAGAACAGCACGTTGACCGAGATCACGCTCGACCAGAAATGGATCTTGCCCCACTTCTCCGAATACATGTTGCCCGACCACTTCGGCAGCCAGTAGTACGCCGCCGCCATGATCGAGAACACCGCGCCGGTGACCAGCACGTAGTGGAAATGCGCGACGACGAAATACGTGTCCTGGTACTGGAAGTCGGCCGGCACGATCGCGCACATGACGCCGGAGAAGCCGCCGATGGTGAACAGGATCACGAACGCGATCGAGAACAGCATCGGCGTCTCGAAGGTCAGCGAGCCCTGCCACATCGTGGAGACCCAGTTGAACACCTTCACGCCGGTCGGGATCGCGATCAGCATCGTCGCGTACATGAAGAACAGCTCGCCGCCGAGCGGCATGCCGACCGAGAACATGTGGTGCGCCCACACGATGAACGAGAGGAACGCGATCGACGCGACCGCGTAGACCATCGCCTGGTAACCGAACAGCGGCTTGCGGCTGAAGGTCGGGATGATCTCCGACACGATGCCGAACGCCGGCAGGATCATGATGTAGACCTCGGGATGCCCGAAGAACCAGAAGATGTGCTGGAACATCACCGGATCGCCGCCGCCGGCGGCGTTGAAGAAGCTGGTGCCAAAGAACTTGTCGGTCAGCAGCATCGTCACCGCACCGGCGAGCACCGGCATCGCGGCGATCAGCAGGAACGCAGTGATCAGCCACGACCACACGAACAGCGGCATCTTCAGCAGGTCGACGCCGGGCGCGCGCATGTTGAGGATCGTCGCGATGATGTTGATCGCACCCATGATCGAGCTGATGCCCATCAGGTGAACGGCGAAGATCATGAAGGCGACGTTGGTACCGCCTTCCAGCACCAGCGGCGGGTACATCGTCCAGCCGCCCTGCGGGCCGCCGCCGGGCATGAAGATTTCGGACAGCAGCAGGAAGAACGCGAACGGCAGGATCCAGAACGACCAGTTGTTCATGCGCGGCAGCGCCATGTCCGGCGCGCCGATCTGCAGCGGGATCATCCAGTTGGCGAGGCCGACGAAGGCCGGCATGACCGCGCCGAAGATCATGATCAGCGCGTGCATCGTGGTCATTTCGTTGAAGAACTCCGGCTGCACGAGCTGCAGGCCCGGCTTGAAGAGTTCCGCACGGATGATCATCGCCATCGAGCCGCCGATGAAGAACATCGTCAGCGAGAAGATCAGGTACAGCGTCCCGATGTCCTTGTGATTCGTCGTGAACAGCCAACGATGCAGGAAGCCATGCGGCTTGTGATCGTGGTCGTCATGCGCATCGTGATGCGTGTCGTGGATCGCGGGATTGACTGCGGCCATGATTTGAAAACCTCTGCGACGTTCGGTGTAACGTCCTGAAACCCAGTGACGCCATGCCCGCGCGAGCGGGCATCCATTCAGATCACGATGGATTCCCGCTCGCGCGGGAATGACGGCCCATATTTTTTGCTGTCGCGCACTGCACTCAGCCCTGCGTCGCAGGCGGCGCGGCAGCCTGCGCTGTCGCTGCGTTCTTGTCGGCAGCCGCCGCAGACTCCTGCGTCGCCAGCCACTGTTCGAATTCGGCCTTCGGCACGGCCTTGACCACGATCGGCATGAAGCCGTGGTCCTTGCCGCACAGTTCCGCGCATTGGCCGCGGTAGGTGCCGGGGGTGTCGATGCGCGTCCAGTTGTCGTTGATGATTCCCGGAATCGCGTCCTGCTTCCAGCCGAGGCTGGGCACCCACCAGGCGTGGATCACGTCGTCGGCGGTGATGACGAAGCGGATCTTCACGCCGACCGGCACGACCAGCGGCTTGTCGACATTGAGCAGGTAGGTGTTCTCGTCGCCCACCTTGACCGAGTTGGGGTCGAGGCCCGAGCCGAGCTGGCGCACGCGGTTGGATTCGGCGTCGAGGCTCGAGATGAAGTTCAGCCCGGACGCCTTTTTGTAGTAGTCGACGTACTGGTAGCGCCACTTCCACTGGTAGCCGGTCACCTTGATCGTCATGTCGGAGTTCTCGACATCGGCCATGTCGACCAGCAGCTTGGTCGCCGGCCACGCCATCACGATCAGGATGACGATCGGCACGACGGTCCAGATCGCTTCCATGGTCGAGTTGTGGCTGAACTTGGCCGGCACCGCACCGTTCGACTTCCGAAACCTCACCATCGCGTAGATCATCGCGCCGAACACGATCACGCCGATCGCGACGCAGACCCAGAACGCGAGCATGTGCACGTCGTGGATGCGCTGCGAGATCGGCGTCACGCCGGGCGTCATATTGAGCTGCCACGGCGTCGGATTGGCATGAGCCGCCATACCGCCGAGCAGCAGCGCCAGCGCCGCGAAGGCGCGACAGGCGCGCGGGACCCCGAATGAAATCATCGCCATCACCTTGTTCGAGTACTCGGATTCGCTGTCCGCGCCGTCGCCGCAGCGCCGCGACCCGAGTCGGGCCGGCACGTCGATCGCGGCAATGGAACTGCGCGATGATAGTGGAGCGCGCGCGGCAGCGGCAACACGAATGGCTGCGTCTTCGCCGCGCAGGCGGCCGATCGCGCCCGCGCCTGCGCCGCGGCGAGGCCGACCGATCGCCCCGCTGCGCACGCCTGGCCGTCAGCAGAGCGGCTGCGGCCCGCCTCGGCGGCCCGCACGCGCGCCGCGCACCCGCTTGTTATGCGACAAACTGCCGCAAGTTTGTGACGGCGTTGCGGCAGCGCCGCATCGATCGGCCCCTTCTTGGCCCCCATCGACGGCGTCACTACACTACGCGCCTTTGTGGTGCCGGCCTCGGCGCCGCCCCCGCGAGACCCGAACGCCTTGAGCGAACTCCTGAATCCCGAACTGCCGGCCACGACCGAGCCGGCGCGCGCGCGCATCACCGCGGCATGGCTGCGCAACGAAACCGAAGCCGTCGACGAGCTGCTGGCGCAGGCGAGCCTGCCGCCGGCCGAGCGCGAACTCGTACTGGCCCGCGCCGCCGAGCTGGTTGCGCGCGTCCGTGCGCGCGCCGGCGACCAGAGCGCGGTCGAGTCCTTCATGCGCCAGTACGACCTGTCCAGCGAGGAAGGCGTCTTGCTGATGTGCGTGGCCGAAGCGCTGCTGCGCATCCCCGACAGCGCGACCGCGGACAAGCTGATCCGCGACAAGCTCGGCGAGGCGAACTGGAAGAAGCACGTCGGCAGCAGCGATTCGGTCTTCGTCAACGCCTCGACCTGGGGCCTGATGCTGACCGGCCAGCTGGTCAATCTGGCCGAGGAAACGCGGCGCGACTTCACCGGTGCGCTGAAGCGCCTGGTCGGGCGTGCCGGCGAGCCGGTGATCCGCCTCGCCGTGCGCCAGGCGATGCGCATCATGGGGCATCAGTTCGTGATGGGCCGCACGATCGACGAGGCGCTCGACCGCTCCGCCGAGAAGGCCAACGCGGCATACCGCTATTCCTACGACATGCTCGGCGAGGCCGCCCTCACCGCGGCGGACGCCGAGCGCTACCACCGCGCCTACAAGGATGCGATCGGCGCACTCGGCCGGCGCGGGCCGTTCGCCAGCGTCATCGATGCGCCGTCCATCTCGGTCAAGCTGTCTGCGCTGCACCCGCGCTACGAGGTCGCCAAGCGCGCACGTGCGCATGCCGAGCTCACCCCCAAGCTGCTCGAACTGGCGCAGCTGGCGATGAAGAACGGCATCGGCATGACGGTCGATGCCGAGGAAGCCGACCGCCTGGAACTCTCGCTCGATGTCATCGGCGCGGTGTTCGCCGATCCGTCGCTGGAAGGCTGGAACGGCTTCGGCCTCGCCGTGCAGGGCTACCAGAAGCGCGCGCCGTTCGTGATCGACTGGCTCGCGGAGACCGCGCACAAGGCGAAACGGCGCTGGTGCGTGCGCCTGGTCAAGGGCGCGTACTGGGATTCGGAGATCAAGCGCTCGCAGGAGCAGGGTCTGTCGGGCTACCCGGTGTACACGCGCAAGCCGAATACCGACGTCTCCTACCTCGCCTGCGCGCGGCGCCTGCTCGCTGCGGGCAGCGAAGCGATCTACCCGCAGTTCGCGACGCACAACGCGCACACGATCGCGGCGATCCACCACTACGCACAAGGCCGTCCGTTCGAATTCCAGCGCCTGCACGGCATGGGCGCGGATCTGTACGGCGAAATCATCGGCAAGGCCAATCTCGATGTGCCCTGCCGTGTCTACGCGCCGGTCGGCAGCCACGAGGACCTGCTGCCTTATCTGGTTCGCCGCCTTCTGGAAAATGGTGCAAATACCTCCTTTGTGAACCGCGTCGTCGACGAAGACGTGTCGATCCGCGACCTCGTCGCCGATCCGTCCGAGACGGCGCGCGCGCTCCCCTCCAAGCCGCACCCGCGCATTCCGCTGCCGGTTGGCCTCTTCGGCGACGATTCTGCGCTTGCGCAGAATCCAAACCATGTCCGCAGGAAGAATTCCATGGGCGTCAATATCGCCAACGACAACGAACTCAGGGCATTGGCCGACGCGGTCAACGCGCACAAGGCAGGCTGGAAGGCGGCGCCGCTGGTGCCGGGCGCGACCAGCAGCGCGGAAATGCGCCTGGTCACCGACCCGGCCGATCGCCGCCGCGTGATCGGCGAAAGCCGCAACGCCGATGCCGCGACGATCGAGAAGGCGCTCGGCAATGCCGTCGCCGCGCAGGAAGACTGGGACCTGCTGCCGGCCGCCAGCCGCGCGGCGATTCTCGAACACACCGCCGACCTGCTCGAACAGCGCCGCGCCGAGTTCATCGCGCTGGCCGTGCACGAGGCCGGCAAGACGCTGGCCGCGGCAATTTCCGAAGTGCGCGAAGCGGCGGACCTGCTGCGCTACTACGCCGCGATGGCGCGCAAGCTGTTCGGCCAGCCGGAACATCTTCCCGGCCCGACCGGCGAATCGAACCAGCTGTTCCTGCGCGGACGCGGCGTATTCGTCTGCATCAGCCCGTGGAACTTCCCGCTGGCGATCTTCATC
>DASWPR010000231.1:0-8178 GCA_036398455.1 Dokdonella sp. | reverse complement strand
CGGCCGCGTGCGAACGCCGGCGATCGCCGGCCACGATGTTGGCGCCGTGTGCGACCACGCGCTCCTCGACCTGGGCCGCGTCGAGTCCATCGCTGCCGCTGTCCAGTCGCGTCAGCGTTTCCGCCGCGACGCTGCCGGCATATACGAGCAGCGGATGATCCGCGCGCGGACGCCGCGGATCGGTCAAACGGTCGCGCGCCACGGCGGGCAGCCATACCGAGAACGTGCTGAGCTTGAACATGACGACTCCTTGCCGCGCGGCTCGCGCCGTCGTCGCGTCAGGTCAGTCGCGGGAGTCGTCAAGGAAATCTACGCGCCGCGGCGCGGCAAGGCAGTTCGTCGACTCAGGCGGCCATCCGGAACGTGGCGGCAGCGCGGCGGATTTCTGGGCTACTGCCAACGTCCACGGGGACGACCTCTGATCGGGAGATGCACGAAAGACTTCGTGTGCGCGAAGTATCACCGGAAATGCTTACTCGAACCTTTCAGTGCGTTCGCTGCACGATCGCATCGTCGATGCACGGCGAAAAACAGGGCGCCACCCGCAGCATGCAGAACGGGATGATTGCGTGCATGCAGAGCGACCGATCCACGGCGGCATGCATCGGACGCGAGCCGGTGGCCGAGGCAGGAAACCCGGCAGGAGCGCGCTGACGAGAAGCGTTCAGCCGTGGCGCACGCGCCCGGCAATCGCATCGAGGAACGCGCCGGGCAACTCCGCGCGTACCGGTATGCACCAGAAGCCCGCCGTCGCAAATGCGAGGCACTTGACCGCGTCCTTCTCGGTCATCAGCACCGGGGCATCGTCGCCGAAGGCGAGATCGGCCGCGACGAAGGCGTGGTGATCGGGAAAGCCGTGCGGCACCACGTCGATGCCGTGTGCGCGCAGGCCGTCGAAGAAGCGCGCCGGATTGCCGATCGCCGCGACTGCGTGCACGCGCTGTCCGGCAAACGATTCGAGTGGTCGCGTTCCGGGAGCAGCCGTCATCTGCACCGCCATCTCGCCGACCAGCCGCATCGGGATTTCGTCCGCCTGCGCGGCGCCGCCGTTGCAGATGCGGAACGCGATCGTCGCCAGCCGCGACAGCGGCTCGCGCAGCGGGCCGGCCGGCAGCAGCCGTTCGTTGCCGAAGCGGCGCTGGCCGTCGACGACGCAGATTTCGATGTCGCGTGCGAGTGCGGGATTCTGCAGGCCGTCGTCGGCGATCACGACATCCACGCCGCGTTCGACCAGCAGCGCGGCGGCGCGCGCGCGATCGCGACCGATCGCGACCGCCACGCCGGTGCGCTTGCGGATCAGGCACGGCTCGTCGCCGACACGCGCCGGCCGTACGACGTCGTCCACGAGCAGCGGTCCGCGCTCGCTGCCGCCATAGCCGCGGCTGACGACGCCGGGGCGGAATCCGCGCGCGCGCAAGGCATCGACCAGGGCGATCACCAGCGGCGTCTTGCCGCTGCCGCCGGCAGTGAGATTGCCGACCACGATCACCTTCGCCGGCAGGCGCCGCGGCTTGCGCAGGCCGTATCGATACGGCGCCAGATGCAGCCAGCGCAGGAGGCGATAGACCGGCACCAGCGCGGCCAGCCAGACGGGTATCGCGGCACCGCCGTACCAGATGCGCTCGATCCGCTCGGCGAGGCGGCTCATCTCAGGACTCGATGGCAGCGACGTGCGTGCGCGTGTCGTCCCTGAATTGCATGCGATGCAACGCGGCGTAGTGGCCGTTCCTGGCGAGCAGCGCGGCATGGCTGCCCTGCTCGACGATGGCGCCGTTGTCGAGCACGACGATCTGGTCGGCGTGCTCGACCGTGGACAGCCGATGCGCGATCACGATCACCGTGCGATTCCTGATCAGGCGCGTCAGCGCGCCCTGGATCAGCCGTTCCGATTCGCTGTCGAGCGCGCTGGTCGCCTCGTCGAGGATCAGGATCGGCGCGTTCTTCAGCAGCGCGCGCGCAATCGCGATGCGCTGGCGCTGGCCGCCGGACAGCAGCACGCCGCCTTCGCCGACGCGGCTGTGGATGCCATCGGGCAGATGGCGGATGAATTCCATCGCATTGGCGGCCTCGGCCGCGGCGACGATATCCGCCTCGCTCGCACCCGCCAGCCCACCGTAGGCGATGTTGTGCGCGATGCTGTCGTCGAACAGCATCACGCTCTGGCCGACCCAGGCGATCTGCTTGCGCAGGCTCTCGAGCGTGTAGTCGCCGAGCGCGTGGCCATCGAGCACCACGCTGCCGGCCGTCGGCTCGTACAGGCGCGGGATCAGGCTGGCGAGCGTCGACTTGCCGCTGCCCGAGCGCCCGACCAGCGCGGTGACGCTGCCGTGCGGGCAATGCAGGTTGATGCCGCGCAAGGCCGGCAGCGCGGTTTCCGAATAGGACATGTGCACTTCGCGGAACTCGATTTCGCCATCGAAGCCGGCGAGTTCGAGACGACCTTCGTCGTGTTCGCCCGGCGTATCGATCAGCGAGAAGATCTCGTCCGCCGCGGCGATGCCGCGTTGCAGATTCGCCTGCACCGTGGTCAATCGCTTCAGCGACGGCAGGATGCCGCCCATCGACAGCATCAGCGAGGTGAAGTCGCCCGGCGTCAAGGTGTGCAGCATCGAAGGCCGCGTCGCCAGGTAGATGATCAGGGCGAGCGAGATCGCCGCGATCAGCTGCACGAACGAGCTCGCCAGGCCGTTGGTCGAGGCGACCTTGAGGCTCAGCCGCCGCGTCTGTTCGGAGACCGCGTTGAAGCGCGCGGATTCATAGCGCTGGCCGCCGAACACCTTGACCTCGCGGTTCGCGCCGACGGCCTCCTCGATGACGCCGGTGACCGTGCCCATCGAGCCCTGGATGCGCCGGCTGATGCGCCGGTAGCGCCGCCCGACGTAGACGACCAGCGCACCGACCAGGGGCACCATGATCAGCAGCGCGAGCGTCAGCTTGGTGCTGATCAGCAGCATGTTGACGATGTAGAACGCGACGCTGAGACCGTCGACGATGGCGACCTTCACCGCATCGGTCGACGCCTGCGCGACCTGCTCCGAGCTGTAGGTGATGCGCGCGATCTGGTGGCCGGACGATTCGCGGTCGAAGAACGCCGACGGCAGCCGCAGGTAGTGGTCGAACACCTGCTGGCGCATCTGCTGCACGACGCCGCGGCCGATGTAGGCGGTGCCGTAGTCGGTCACGTACATGCCGACGCTGCGTACCAGGAAGATCGACACGATGATCATCGGCATCCAGAAGATCCACACCGGATCGCGCAGGATGAAGAGGTTGTCGAGCATCGGCTTGATCGTATGCGCGAACAGGCCGAGGCCGCCGGCGTCGAGGATCATGCCGACGACCGCGGCGAGCGCGATCGGCCAGTAGCGCCTGGTGTAGCCGAGCAGGCGCGCGTAGATCGCGAGCCCGGAGCGCCCGGACGGCAATCCGCTCACTTGGATCCTGCGGCCTGTGACTGCGTCGTCGCGATCGACAGCCGCGTGAAGCCGAGCTCGCCGAGCGCGTCCATCGCGGTGACCACCGCCTGGTGCGGCGTCAACGCATCCGCGCGCAGCATGACCGGGCGCTGCCGGTCGTCGCCGGCGACGCGCGCGATGGCTTCCTTCAGCGAGTCGAGTCCCGGGTTGAGCACTTCGTCATTGTCGATGAAGTAGTGACCGTCGCGATCGATCAGCACGGTCAGCGCATCGCGCTGCTCGGTCTGCTCGGCCGAATCGGCCTGCGGCAGGGTGACCTGCAGGCGCGCGTTCTGCACGAAGGTCGTGGTCAGCACGAAGAACATCAGCAGGGTCAGCAGCACGTCGATCAGCGAGATCACGTTGATCTCGAAATCGTCCTCGCGGCGGGCGGAAGCGATGCGCACGGCGGCTCAGCTGCCGGTCCGCGCGACGCGTACCGGCGCGGCTGCGGCCGCGTTCTCGCCGGCCGTCGCGGTCAGCTCGTCGGTGAGCAGGAACACCTCGCGCTCCATGTCGACGACGAGGTCGGACACGCGGCTGCGGAAATAGCGGTGGAACACGTACGCCGGGATCGCCACGCACAGGCCCGCGGCCGTGCAGATCAGCGCCTCGCCGATGCCGCCGGCCATCTTCAGCGGATCGCCGACGCCGCTGACCATCACCGCGAAGAACATGCGGATCAGGCCGAACACGGTGCCGAGCAGGCCGAGCAAGGGAGAGATCAGCGCGATCGTGCCGAGCGTGCTGAGGAACCGCTCGAGCCGATGCACGACATGCCGGCCGGTGTCCTCGACGCGCTCCTTGATGATCTCGCGCGGCCGATAGCGCACGCTGAGCGCCGCCGCCAGCAGTTCGCCCAGCGGCGAGTTGCTGCCGAGCGCGGTCAGGTGCTCGGGGTCGAGCTTGCGCGTGCGCGCCCATTCGCGCACTTCGTCGCCGAGGCCCGGCGGCAGCACCGCCTTGCGGCGCAGCGTCCAGAAGCGTTCGAGGATGATCGCCAGCGCGATCGCGGAACAGAGCAGGATCGGCAGCATCGCCCAGCTGCCGGCCATCAGGATTTCCAGCACGAACCCACCCTTTCAATCTGGTTGTGAGCAGCGCGCATGATAGCAGCGCGACCGCCACGGTCTGTGCGTTGCGTTACAGGCGTTGACTATTCGCGCCAGTAGCGCCGCTGCCGTTCGCGCTCGCGCGCAGCCAGCCGCGGCGGCGCATCGGCCGGAAATACGATCTGCAGGGCGCCGGCGGCGGCGGTGTTTTCCAGGTGGACGCCGGCTTGCCGGTAGCGCTCGACGACTTGCGGATGGGGGTGACCGAAACGGCTGCGCCAGCCGGCCGAGACGAGTGCGAGCTGCGGCTGCAGCAGGGCGATGAATTCGGCACTGGACGAGGTCTTGCTGCCGTGGTGCGGCACGACGAGCACCAGCGGTCCGCCGGCAGCGGCCGCCCGCGCAACGTCTGCTTCGACGCGGCTGCTGATGTCGCCGGTCAGCAGCAACCGCCCCGCCTTGCCTTCGACCAGCAGCACGCAGGAGCGATCGTTGTCGCTCGCCGCAGGCGCAGCGCCGACGGCAGCCGGCGGCGGATTGAGCACGCGGAATTCGACATCGTCCCATGTCCACGCCTGCCCTGCCTGGCACTGCACCGCGGAAATCGGCAGGCGCTGCGGCTCGCCGGCGTAGCGCAGCGCCTGCGGGTATGCCTTGGCGACCGCGGGCGCGCCGCCGGCGTGATCGTTATCGCCGTGGCTCACCATGAGCACGTCGAGCGCGCGGATGCCGAGCGCGTGCAGGGTCGGCAGCACGGCCGCTTCGCCGAGATCGAATTCGGAAGGAAAGCGCGCGCCCGCATCGAACAGCAGCGCGTGGTCGCGCGTCCGCACGAACACCGACAGTCCCTGGCCGACGTCGATCACGATCGCCTCGAATGCGCCGCGCGCAGGTGCCGTCCGCTGCGGCAGCAGCAAGGGCAGGAACAGCAGTGCGCCGAGCCAGCGCATCGGCACGCCACGCGGCAGGAACATCCAGAACGCGCCCAGCGTCGCCAGCAGCAAGGTCCAGCCGGCGACCTCGGGCAGGTAGGCATGCGCGCCCGGCCAGGTCGCCATCCACTCGAGCAGCCACCACTGCGCATGTGCGATCCAGCCGGCCAGCACCAGCAGCGGCGTCGCCAGCGGCGGCACCGCGAGCAGCGCGAGAATGCCGAGCAGGCACAGCGGCACGATCACGAAACTGATCAGCGGCACCGCGATCAGGTTCGACAATGCGCCGACGAGCGACGCTTCGCCGAAGAACCACAGCGACAGCGGCAGCAGCGACACCGTCATCACCAGCTGGCCGACGCCGAGTTCGCGCAGGAAGCCGAGCAGGCCGTGCCCGCGCGTCAGGCACAGCATCAGGAAGGCGACGCCGACGAAGGACAGCCAGAAGCCCGCGGCCAGCGTCGCCAGCGGGTCGAACAACAGGATCGCCAGCAAGGCCAACGCCAGCGAATGCGCAGCGCTGCTGCGGCGACGGCCGAAGCGCGTCAGCGCGACGACGGCGATCATCGCCACCGTGCGCACGGTCGGCAGGCTGCCGCCGGCGAGCACGCCGTAGAGCAGCGCCGTCGCCAGTGCGGCCGGTGCCTGCGCGACCGGAAACGCCCATCGCAGACCGAGCCGCGGCCACAGCCACCACACCAGCTGGATCAGCAAGGCACCGAACGCTGCAGCGACGCCGA
This sequence comes from Dokdonella sp., assembly GCA_036398455.1. GTDB lineage: Bacteria > Pseudomonadota > Gammaproteobacteria > Xanthomonadales > Rhodanobacteraceae > Dokdonella_A. The sequence goes on along the minus strand of DASWPR010000231.1, from coordinate 1,999 downwards.
CGTGAAAGCCCGAGATCGCGATCAGATGCGGGATGCCGTTCGCGCGCGCGACCTCCCAGTCGTCCTGGTCGAGCCCGCGCGTATCGCCGATCGCGAACGCCTGCAGCAGCGCCGCGTCATGCGCATCGGCGACGCGCCCGGCGATGCCGCGCGAAAGTTCGTCGCGCAGGCGGTCGATGCACCACGGCCGTTCGCCGATGCGCCGGTTCGTCGATGCATCGCGCACGTAGCCCACCGCGGCGATGCCACGCTCCAGCGCCTGCCGCTCGCTGTCGAAGCCACCACGATTGACCAGCCCGCGCGGGCGCTTCAGGCGCAGCTGCAGCTGCCAGCGGCTGCAGGGTTCGAAGTCGGCGGGAGGCTCGTCATACCAGGACACGCGTGCGCGACCGTGCAGGGGAATCGCAGTGCCGTCGAGCTCGGCGTGTTCGATGCGCAGCACGAAGCGCGTCGCGTCCTCGCGCTTCTTCGGCAGTTCGTCGACCACGCCGATGACGCTGAAGTCGCGGCCTTCCAGTTCGCGCGGCAGGCGTGCGTCGAGCACGATGTCGGCGCGCAATGCACACCAGGCGAACCCGAGCAGCACGCACGCCGGCAGGCGCAGGCGCGGATGCAGGAACATCAGCGCTGCGAGCGCGGCAACGACGAAATCCAGCCAGCGCGGCGGCAGGTCCGGCAGCGCATGCACGGCGAGAACGCCGAGCAGCAGCGCAAGCGCGCTGGCACTGCCGATGATCGGCGTCGACGGTCTTGCTGCTGCCGGCTCCATGCCCAGGAAACTCCTATCCCGACGCGCGTACTGTCCTCATGGCTGCGTCTCGGGCCGCGAGCCGGATGCGCGCTGAAACTGCAAGGCCCTGCGCGGAAGCCGCGCGCGGCGTCTTTCCAGCCCGGCCTACCCGGCGCGAGCCGAAGACGCCGGCGCTGCCTTCGTCACGGCGTTGAGCTTGCCGCCGGACAATTCCAGGATGCGGTCCGCGCGCGCCGCCAGCCGGTGATCGTGCGTCACCAGCACCAGCGCGGTGCCGATTTCGCGATTGAGTTCGAGCATCAGCTCGTACACCTGCGCCGCGTTCTTCTCGTCGAGATTGCCGGTCGGCTCGTCGCCGAGCACGCAGGCCGGCCGCGCCACCAGCGCGCGCGCGACGGCGCAGCGCTGGCGTTCGCCGCCGGAGAGTTCGCCCGGCTTGTGTTCGAGGCGCTCGCCGAGGCCGACGCGTCCGAGCAGAGCGACCGCGCGCGCGCGCGCTTCGCCGATCGCGGTGCCGCGGATCAGCAGCGGCATGCAGACGTTCTCGACCGCGGTGAATTCCGGCAGCAGATGATGGAACTGATAGACGAAGCCGAGCGACTTGTTGCGCAGCTCGCCGCGCGCGCGGTCGGACAGGCGCGACATCGTCTGTCCCTCGACGGCCACTTCGCCCGAGGTCGGCGCATCGAGGCCGCCGAGGATGTGCAGCAAGGTGCTCTTGCCGGTACCCGAAGCGCCGATGATCGCGACCGTCTCGCCGCGCCGCACGGACAGATCGACGTCGCGCAGCACGTCGGTGCGCAGCTTGCCTTCCTGGTACGTCTTGGCGACGTTGTCGGCGCGCAGGACGATCTCGGTATTCATAGCGGTGGAGGTCTCATTCATAGCGCAGCGCCGCCGCCGGGTCGGTCTTCGCCGCACGGCGCGCCGGATACAGCGTCGCCAGGGTGCAGAACGCGAACGCGGTGAGCGCGATCCAGATCACGTCGGGCCAGTGCAGGTCGCTCGGCAGTTCGCTGATGTAATAGACGTCCGGCGACAGGAACACGACGTGGAAGGTCTGTTCGATCCAGTGCACGATCGCGGCCAGGTTCAGCGACAGCACGACGCCGAAGAACACGCCGAGCGCGATGCCGAGCGTGCCGACCAGCACGCCCTGCACCATGAAGGTGCCCATCACCGACGCCGGACTCTGCCCGAGGGTGCGCAGGATCGCGATGTCGGCCTGCTTGTCGGTGACGAGCATCA
>DASWPR010000230.1:0-3758 GCA_036398455.1 Dokdonella sp. | reverse complement strand
TGCCGCTGCTGTGGTTCCTGCGCGACACGCTGCGCCTGACCGGGACCAAGTTCGGTTGCGGCATCGGTGCCTGCGGAGCATGCACGGTGCTGCTCGACGGCAAGGCCGCGCGCGCGTGCGTGACGCCGATGCAGGCCGCCGCGACACACAAGATCACCACCATCGAAGGGCTCGAGACGGACGCGCTGCATCCGGTGCAGCAGGCCTGGATCGAGCTGGACGTGGCGCAGTGCGGCTACTGCCAGGCGGGCCAGATCATGGCCGCGGTCGACCTTCTGCAGCGCAAGCCGAAGCCGGGCGACGACGACATCGCGATGATCGGCAACCTGTGCCGCTGCGGCACCTATCCGCGCGTGCGCAAGGCGATCCTGCGTGCCGCCGAGCTGATCCAGGGCGACAAGAAATGAGTGCACCCGTCGACGCCGGCCGGCGTCGTTTCCTGGCAGTTTCGCTCGGCACCGGCGGTGCGCTGCTGGTCGGCCTGCGCGTGGCGCTGGCCGATCCGGCGCCGGCCGACCTGCCGATGGAGCTGCTCGGCGACGACCTCACCGAACTCGGGCCTTTCATCCGCATCGAGCGCGACAACCGCATCTTCATCGGCGCGCGCGGCTGCGAGATCGGCCAGGGCGTGATGACTTCGCTGCCGATGCTGATCGCCGAGGAACTGGACGTCGACTGGAACCAGGTGCGCGTCGTGCAGCTGCCCTTCGGCTATATCGATACCGACAAGGGCCCGTCGAACAAATACGGCGACCAGGGCGCCGGCGGCAGCACCAGCATCCCGGACGCATGGCAGGAATTGCGCGAAGTCGGCGCCACCGCGCGCTGGCTGCTGCTGCAGGCCGCATCGCACGAATGGAACCTGCCGGTCGATCAACTGCGCAGCGAAGCCGGCCAGGTGATCGCGGCTGACGGGCGCAGGCTCAGCTACGGCGCGCTCGCGCGCAGTGCCGCGTCGATTGCGCCGCCGGACCAGCCGGTCGCGCTGAAGTCGCCGGAGCAGTTCCACATCATCGGCAAGCCGACGCGCGTCGTCGACGCACGCGACATCGTCACCGGCCGCAGCCACTACGGCATCGATACCTACGCCGCGAACGCGCTGGTCGCGGTGATCGCCCGCTGCCCGTATCTCGACGGCACGATGGAAAGTTTCGACGACAGCGAAACGCGCCGCGTCGCCGGTGTCCGCGACGTCATCGCGATTCCCGGTCCCGCGCCGGGTGCGCCGTTCAACGGCGTGCTCGCCGCCGGCGTCGCCGTGCTCGCGGACACCACCTGGGCCGCGCTGAAAGGCCGCGATGCGCTGAAGGTGACCTGGAAAGAAGGGCCCTGGTCGAAGGAATCCACTGCCGCGCTCACGGCCAGCGCGAACGACCTGCTCGACAAGAACGAAGGCGGCGTCGGCGTGCGCAGCGACGGCGACTTCGCCAAGGCGCGCAAGCAGGCGCGCCAGGTGATCGAGGCGCGCTACGAGATGCCGTTCCTCGCGCACGCGACGATGGAACCGCCCGGCGCGCTGATCGAGATCAAGCAGGACAGCGCGCGCCTGATCGCGTCGCTGCAGAACCCGGATGGCGCCTCGAAGCTGATCGCCGACATGACCGGCCTGGCGCAGAAGGACATCTCGGTGCGCATGACGCGCGCCGGCGGCGGCTTCGGCCGCCGCCTCAAGAACGACTTCGTCGCCGAAGCCGTGCTGATCGCGAAGGCGGCGGGCAAGCCGGTCAAGCTGATGTGGACGCGCGAGGACGATCTGCAGCACGACTTCTATCGCCCGTTCGGCGTGCACGCGCTCAGCGCGACCATCGATCGCAAGAAGCACGTGACCGGCTGGTCGCACCGCTGCGCAGCCACCCCGCGCAATTATCGCGATGCCGGCATGAAGGAGCGGCCGATCTTTACGGGCTGTCTGGAGCCGGACGATTTCCCCGCGGGCCTCGTCGCCAATCTCGACAAGACCTTCTTCAGCGTCGCCTCCGGCATGCCGCGCGGCTGGTGGCGGGCGCCGCTGCACACGTTCCACGCGTTCGCGGTGCAGAGCTTCATCGACGAGATCGCGGTGATCACGCGGCAGGATGCCGTCAAGCTGCGCCTTGACCTGCTCGGCGAGCCGCGCCAGATTCCGTACCAGGGCCACGGCGGCCCGATGTTCGACACCGGCCGCCTCGCCCACGTGCTCGAGCTGTGCGCCGAGAAGATCGGCTGGGGCGCGCGGCGCGACGACGGCCACGGCATCGGCATCGCCTGCCACTTCACGTTCGGCGGCTATGCCGCGCATGCGTTCGAGGTTTCGATCGACGGCAGCGACCTGCGCATCCATCGCGCCGTCTGCGTCGTCGACGTCGGCCGCGTGGTCAACCCGCTCGGCGTCGAAGCGCAGATGATGGGCGGAACGATCGACGCGGTGTCGACCGCGATGCACCTGGCGATCACGCTGAAGGACGGCCAGGTGCAGCAGAAGAATTTTCCGGACTATCCGCTGCTGCGCATGGCGCAGGCACCGCAGGACGTCGAGGTCACGATCGTCGAGTCCGACGCCGACCCGAGCGGAGCCGGCGAGATGGGCGTGCCCAGCGTGGCACCCGCGCTGGCGAATGCGGTCTACGCGGCGACGACGGTGCGCGTGCGCAAGTTGCCGCTGATGCCCGAATTGATGCGGATGCTGTAGCGCGTAAGCGATCGGCGGTGGCGGCGCCGCGGTTTTCCGATGCCTTCGGGCGCGCTCGCGATGAGATGACTCAACAGGGAAAGGTTGCATGAACAGCGCTTCGACGATGGCTTTGGGCGAGCACAGCGGCGCGGACGGGCTGCAGGAAAACCGCAGCGATGGCGCTCCTTCCGCGTACCTGCCGTCCAACCGGCAAACGGCGATCCTGGGTGCGATCCGCCGCGATGGCCTCGGCCTCGAGATCGGGCCCAGCCACAGCCCGCTGGCACCGAAACGGGCCGGCTTCAATGTGCACGTGCTGGACCACGCGAGCGCCGACGAACTGCGTGCGAAGTATGCCGGCCACCGTGTCGATATCGACAATATCGAGGAAGTCGATTTCGTCTGGCGCGGCGAGCCGCTGCCGCAACTGGTCGGTCGCGAGGCGTGCTACGACTGGATCATCGCCAGTCACGTCATCGAGCACACGCCCGACTTCGTCGGGTTCCTCATCCAATGCGAACGGCTGTTGTCGCCCGACGGCGTTCTCGCACTCGCCATTCCCGACAAGCGATACTGTTTCGACACCTACCAGGTGCCGACATCGACCGGCGACGTGCTCGACGCCCACCATCAGCAGCGCACGCGGGCGACGCCGGGCAAGCTGTTCGATCACGTCGCCAACGCCGCCTGGCTGAGTCCGGGCGGCGCGATTGCCTGGGATCCCGGCAATATGAGCGAAGTCGCGCTGCTGCACACGTTCGACGATGCGCGATCGGCATGGTCGCGCGCACAGACTTCGCCGGACTATGTCGACGTGCACAACTGGCGTTTTACACCGAGCCGTTTCCTGCTGGTCCTGCAGGATCTGCGCGCGCTCGGCCTGATTTCGCTGGGCGTCGTGGACGCCCCCACCTGGAACGGATGCGAGTTCTATCAAGTCCTGCGCAGGACCGAGCAGCCGCTGATGTTCGATCGGCGCGAGCTGCTGGAACGCTGTCGCAGGGAAGTGCGCTGAGTGCCGCCGTGGTCGCTGCGGCAGCAGCCCGCCACGTCAGGGATTAGATGCGCCAAGCGCAGCGCGCGCATCCAGCGCGTCGCCGACGGCGCT
>DASWPR010000229.1:0-4585 GCA_036398455.1 Dokdonella sp. | reverse complement strand
CTGCTCTATCGTGCCTACGATCCCAGCGCCGGCCGCATCACGATCGACGGCATCGACATCCGCAACGTCAGCCTGCATTCGCTGCGCGAGCAGATCGCGGTCGTGTTCCAGGATCCGGGGCTGTTCTACCGTTCGATCGCGGACAACCTGCGCATCGGCAAGCCGGATGCGACCGACGCCGAACTGGAAGCGGCGGCCGCGGCGGCCGAAGCGCACAGCTTCGTGATCGTCAAGCCCGACGGCTATGCGACGCTCGTCGCCGAGCGCGGCCGTTCGCTCTCCGGCGGCGAGCGCCAGCGTCTTTCGATCGCGCGTGCGATGCTGAAGAACGCGCCGATCCTGATCCTCGACGAAGCCACCAGCGCGCTCGACAACGCCACCGAAGCGCGCATCCAGCGTGCGCTGAACAAGCTGACGCAAAACCGCACCACCTTCGTCATCGCGCATCGCCTGTCGACGGTGCGCAATGCCGACGTGATCCTGGTGCTGAAGGACGGCCAGCTGGTGGAGCAGGGCCGCTACGACGAACTCGTCGCGCAGGGCGGCCTGTTCGCCGAGCTCGACGGTCAGGGCAAGTTCGTCGCCGATGCCGAAGACGACGGCACCGAAGAATCCGTCGAGTCCGCCGCCGCGGCCGCGGCGACCTGAGGCGTCGCCTGCGAGGCTGATGCGGCGGCCGCTTCGCGCCGCTGGCGCTGACGCCAGCGGCGCAGCCAGCCGATGTGCGTCGAGAGCAGGATCGCAATGCCACCGAGGCCGCCGAGAATGGCTGGCGTCGGCGCGAACAGCGCGAGCAGGGCCAGCGGCAGCAGCAGGCCGAGGAGCTGGAATGTCGACAGCCACAGGACCAGCTCATGTGCCATCGCGATACGTCCACTGAGTTGATCCGGATGGCGTCTGATCCATGCGAACGTCGCCAGGTTGGCAAGATGGCGGCCGTTCACGACACCGAACAGCACGAGCAGCGCGCCCATGATCGCGGCGAAAGCCGGATCGTCGTCCGGCATCAGGTACTCGCCGACGCCGTAGAACACCGCTGCGATGATGAACGTGAGAACGAGGTGGCGCGGATTGAACCAGCGCTTGCGCGCAATCGCTGCCTGCCAGACCGGGTTGAGCTCGTAGTGCTGCGTCTGGAAGTGATCGGCGTAGACGCCTTCGCGTGCACGCGCGCCGGCTACCGTGAGCAGGTAGTCGCTCAGCATCAGCACAGGAATCAGCAACACTTCGGGATGATTCATCGGCGAACCGCGCAAATTGTTGCAGCGTAGCGAAAAACCCGCGGATCGGCATGCCGCTGCCGCTGCATCCCTGCGACGTGCCAGGACCCGCTTTCGCCCGCGCGATATGCGGCTAGAATGCCCGGGCTGATCGATTCCGCATCACGGGCGGCGCCTCTGATGCTCCCTGCAACGAGGAATGGCGATATGTCGCGTACGGCTTGGCTGGGTCTGGGGTTGCTTGTTTCGATTGCGTCCGGCCTCGCGCTGGCAGCTCCCGTCGGCGACAGTACGACCGATGCGCGCCTGCGAGCACTGGAGAAGCGCGTTTCCGATCTCGAGCAGCAGGCGACCGAGTCGCCGTCGGCCGAACTGGAACGGCGCGTAGCCACGCTCGAGAAGAAGATCGGCGCCGGCGCGGTTGCCACGCCGGCAGCGCCGAGTACGACGCTGGAGCAGCGTGTTTCCACATTGGAACAAAAGGGCAGCGTCGCCCCGGCGCCCGCTGTCGCGGCCGCGCCCGCCGTGCCGTCGGGTCCGCCGCGCTGGCACGATCACAAGAACTGGGCGGCGCTGAACATCGGCATGACCTGGAGCCAGGTCAAGCAGATCCTCGGCGTGCCCGGCAAGGTCAAGGCCGGCGTCTTCGGCGACATCATGTATTTCCCCGACAGCAACGGCGGCAGCGTCGAGTTCGACCGCGACGGCCGCGTGGCGAAGTGGAGCGAGAAGCCGGGCGAATGAGTCCAGCGTCGACAACGACGGCGCAGCTCGCATGAGCGGGCGCGACGACTACTGGTTTCCCGCCAAGCGCTTCGGCTGGGGCTGGGGCATGCCGCGGAGTCCGCAAGGTTGGGTCGTGCTGTTCGTCTACGCCGTTGCGATCGCGCTGATGGTCGTGCTCGTGCCGCCGGCCGCCCACCTCGCCGGATTCCTGGCCGGCACGCTCCTCGTGACCGTGCTGCTGGTGGCGGTGTGCTGGTGGAAGGGCGAGCCGCCGCGCTGGCGCTGGTAGTCGGCGACGACGGACTGCATCACGTCGACGGAACGTATCGTTCCGGCATTGCCGCGTGTGCTGCGCTGCCCTGATGTCTGTCGTTCACGCCGCGGCGCCTCACGCAGCATCGGCGCAGCCACGCGATTCTTCTTGCCTGCCTGTGCGCGTGCTGGCGGATTCGTACGGCTGACCGTGCAGGTCGGCGCAACCTGCTTCTGATCGCATTCGCATTCCCCCGATATTCGCCGTAGCGCGGGCATGACTTCCGGCCCGCTCACTAGTATCAACTCAACACTATAGTGAACCCATGCTTATGGTGAGGTGAAGGCGACGGCGATGGGCGACACCGACAGCCATCTGTGGAAATTCCACAAGGAGCTCAGCGCCGGCATCGTCTCCCTGGTGCTGCTCGCGGTATTGGCGCGCGCGCGCACGCCGATGTACGGCTACCAGATTGCCAAACGCCTGGAGAAGACCGGCGAAGGCGTGCTCAGCGGCAAGCAGAGCGCGCTGTATCCGGTGCTGCGCAACCTCAGCGCCGGAGGCCTGCTCGAGAGCGAAGTGGAGCCGTCGGTGGCCGGACCACCGCGGCGCTATTACCGCATCACGCCGCTCGGTCGCCGCGTGCTGGACGAATGGAGCATGGCCTGGAGCGCGACCCGCGCTTTCGTCGATACCGTACTGGAGGAAACCGCGTGATGAACGCAACGATGCCGCGCACGATCGCCGAGTATCTGGAGCAGCTGCGCGCTGCGCTGCAGGGCGCCGATCCGGCCTTGATCCAGGATGCGCTGTACGACGCCGAGGACCACCTGCGCTCCGAGCTGGCCGAAAACCCGGGCAAGTCCGAGGCCGAGATGCTGGCGAAGATCGCGGGCAGCTACGGCGCACCGGACGAAGTGGCCGCGATCTACGTCGACAAGGAATACCAGGTGCAGCAGGCGCTGCGCTCGCCGCCGCCGCCGCCGCGCAAGAGCGCGCTCGGGCGTTTCTTCGGCATCGCCGCCGATGCGCGCGCGTACTCGGCGCTGTTCTACATGCTGCTCGCGCTGCCGACCGGCATCTTCTATTTCGTCTGGGCGGTCACCGGCATCTCGCTGTCGATCGGTCTGTCGATTCTGATCTTCGGCATCGCCTTCGCCGTGCTGTTCATCGCGACGGTGCGCGTGCTGGCGCTGGTCGAGGGGCGCATCATCGAGGTGATGCTCGGCGAGCGCATGCCGCGACGGCCGCTGTATTCCAATGCGACGAAACCCGTGCGTGCGCGCGTGCTGGAGATGTTCACCGATCCGCGCACGTGGTCGACGCTGCTCTACATGCTGCTGCGGCTGCCGCTCGGCATCTTCTACTTCAGCGTCGCCGTGGCCGGCATCACGACATCGCTGGCGCTGATCTTCGCTCCGCTCGCCGCGATGCTGGGGCACTTCGGCGTCATCGACGGCGGCATCCGTCTGGACGGCCAGGAATACCTGCCGCCATTGATCACCGTTCCGTTCGCGTTCCTGCTCGGCGTCGCCCTGCTGTTCGGCATGCTGCATCTGGCGCGCGGCATCGGCCACCTGCACGGCACTCTGGCCAAGCACCTGCTGGTGAAGTCGGCGGCCTGAGGCCGTCGCAAAAAAAACCGCCGCCGTAAGACGCTCCGGCGGCGGGGTCATGGGGAAGCGTCGAATCAGGGCGCGTCGAAACCGTCGATGAAAACGATGTCGTCGACATCGGTCACGCAGTTCACCGCAACGGTGGTGATATCGGCACCGGCGAGCGTGCCGTCGCCGGCATCGACCGTGCAGGTCTGCGCCGGCGTCGTCGGCTGGGTCAGCACGCTCACCGCGTAGGCGCTGCCGTCGGCCAGCGCGGTGGCGAACGCGAACGCGCCGTCGGCATCGATGGCGAGATCGTCGCCGCCGTTCTGCTGCAGCACGAGCCCGCTGCCTTCCAGGCCGCTGACCGTTCCGCCGATGAGGTAGGTCGCGGGCGCGCCCACGTAGTCGTGGATGCTGACCGACTGCAGGTCCATGTACATGCCGAAAGAGCCGCCGCCCTGCGCGACGATCCACGAGATCTTCTCGAAGAACTCCGGTCCGAACGAGCGGTTGATGCGATCGAGATCATCCGAATCGAACATGTCGCCGCCCGGATTGAACAGCTCGAACTCCATCGTCTGCCCGGCGGTCGCCGTCGGCGAATCGAGCAGGTGGATGCCGTCCGACAGCGGGTAGTCGTTCGCGATCTGCACGCCGGGTCCGAAATCGGTGGCGATCAGGGTGTCGCTGGCGTCGCCTGCGCTGAGCTGGAAGGTGTCGAGTTCGATCGCGTAGCGCGTGTCTTCGCCCGGCTCCAGTTCGACGGCGCCGTCCGTCGTCATGCG
>DASWPR010000228.1:0-3708 GCA_036398455.1 Dokdonella sp. | reverse complement strand
TATCGGCGTTGGCGAGGAATACGAAGTCGATCCCTGACGATTCGAACAGCGTGCTGTCGGGATTGTCGGCGTCGGCGAGCAGACGACAGCTCGGATCAGCACTCGGGCCCGAATCGCAGGTCAACGTCGCCTTCGGCACGCCGTGGCCGAGTTCGAGCGCCAGCGGCTGCGAGGCGTAGACGCCTGCTTCCTCGTACGCCTTCAGGTAGGCAGCCGGCCGCTTCACCGGCGTCGCCAGCGCTTGCGGATACCACACACGCACGCCTTCCTGTTTCAGTTCGAGATGGGCGAGCCCGGGAAACAGCATGGACGGCGCAGGCGGCGGGGGTTGGGGGGCCGCAGCCAGGGCGACGAAGGTCATCAACACGAAAACGGCGGGCATGCAAAGTCCTTTCGGAGAGGGGGCGTCGGGTATTCCTCACGTACGCGGATTCGCGCCGTGGCGTGCCATGGCCGGGCGAGGGATCAGCGCACGCCGACGCCGACACCGAGTCCAAAACTCACGTGTGCGCGCTCGTTCGGAAAATTGACCGGCCACAGATGCAGGTCGCCCTGCTGCAGCAGCGGATAGACGTAGTCGTGCGCATCGACGCTGCCGACGCGCGTGCCTTGCAGATGGCCGCGCACGGTGAGGAAGCGCCCCGGCGGGAAATCGAGCGGTTCGACATAGCCCGGCAGCACGACGATGAAGCGCCCCTGCGTCGGCGCGCTCTGGTCGGGCCGCTGCGAAGCGTCGGCCGGGTAGGCGATGACCTGCACCTCGGTCGTGTCGGCGAGGTTGCGCGTGCCGAGGATCTTGCCGGCCCAGACCACCTGCGTGCCGTGATAGCGTTCCGGCGCGAGCGCCACTTCGGCCGGCGCCGGAGCGGCTGGGGGAGCGTCCTTGAACACGGGCGGCGAAGCGCAGCCGGCCAGGGCGGACAGCGTCGCCGCCAGCCAGGCCAGGCGCGAACCGGAACGGGAGAGCAGGCGAGGCATGAACGGCCACCACGAACGCAGCGAAGACGGGATCGTATTTTCCACCGATCGCGCACGGCTGGATATCGATTTGATCCACGGCTTCCTCAGCCGCGACTCCTACTGGGTGGCCGGCATCCAGCGCGAACTAGTCGAGCGCAGCATCGCGAATTCGCTGTGCTTCGGCGTGTATGCGGAGGCGCAACAGCTCGGTTTCGCGCGGGTGGTCACCGACGGCGTCGGTTTCGCCTATCTGGCCGACGTGTTCGTCATCCGCGGCGCGCGCGGGCAGGGCCTCGGCAAGCGCCTCGTCGCCTTCGTCCTGGCGCACCCGGATCTGCAGCGCATCCGCCGTTTCATGCTGGCGACGCGCGACGCGCACGGCCTGTATTCGCAGCAGGGTTTCACGCCGCTGGCACATCCGGAGCGCTTCATGGAGCGCTACGATGCCGACGCGCTGTCGCGCTGAATCAATTCGTCACAAGATGCCTGCAAGGCAAAGGCGGGCGCGAAAGTCTCGTGTAAGTATTGCCGCGTAGGATCGGCAGCAGCACCGTTTCGAGCGGTGCTCGTCTGCAACCGTCACGCGAGGAAACACCATGGGGATCATCTGGACCATCCTGATCGGATTCATCGTCGGCATCCTGGCGAAGTTCTTCACGCACGGGGCTGGGCCGAAAGGGTTCTTTCTGACCGCCGCGCTCGGTATCGCCGGCTCGATCATCGCGACCTATGTCGGCCGCGCGCTGCACTGGTATGCGGAAGGCCAGTCGGCCGGGTTCATCGGCGCGTTCATCGGCGCCCTGATCCTCCTTTTCATCTATCACATGGTGGTCAAGAGCCGCGGACCCGCCGCCTAGGCGGGCGCCTCGCTGATCAGACAGCGCGAGTTCGCCGGCCCGGATTTCGGTCGAGCGCGGAGCCGGCCTGCATCGCCGGATCCCGACTGCACCGTCATCGCGGACCGGCGAAGTTCGCGCATCTTTCGTTGCGGATTTTTCAGGAGATCACGTTCATGGCACTGCTCAACGACATCTTGAATCGCTACCTCGGAGGCGCGACCGGTTCCGGCACGCTCGCCGAAGACTTCAGCCACGTCGCACAGAACGTGCCGCCCGACGTGCTCAGCAAGGGCATCGGCGCGGCGTTCGGTTCGAGCTCGACGCCCGACGTCGGCGCGATGGTCGCGCAGATGTTCGAGAACGCGACGCCGGAACAGCGCGCCGCGCTGCTCAATCATCTGGTCGGCGCGCTGGGCCCGAACGCGGGCGCCGTGCTCAGCGGCCTGCTCGGCCAGGGCGGCGCCGGCGCTCCCATCACGCCGGGTCAGGCCTCGCAGGTCGATCCGCAGCAGGTGCAGGATGCGGTCACGCAGGCACAGCAGCACAACCCGAGCATCGTCGACGGCCTCAGCGATTTCTATGCGCAGCATTCCGGGCTGGTGAAGACGCTCGGCGGCGCCGCGCTGACCATCGCGCTGGCGAAGATCTCGCAGCACATGAAGGCCGGTTGAGGCATCGAAGGCAGCGCGGCCGAGGCCGCTCCACGGCAATCATGTCCGTGCGAGCGGCTTCGTCGGACTGCCTTGGTGGGAACCGCTGCAGCCGCGATGCCGGCCGCTAAGGCCGGCACCCACCGCGAGGTTTCACAGTGTCGGCGAATCGTCCTGCAGCATCGCATGGCGCACGATCCTGATCGGCGCGAAGCCCTGCTGCATGAAGCTGTCGTGGAACTGCCGCAGCGTGAACGCCTTGCCTTGTTTCGCCTCGACGTCGGCACGCAGTTTCAGGATCTCCAGCTTGCCCAGGGTGTAGTAGAGATAGGTCGGGTCCGAGGTGCCGCGCTTGCTCTCGACCCGGCCCACTTCGCGTGACTGGTAGCCTTCCTTCACGAAGAAATCGACCGCCTGATCGAAGCTGATCTGGCCGGTGTGCAGCTTGATGCCGACGTAGAAGCGCGCATTGCGCAGCAGGGCGTCCTGCAGCTGGCCGAGCTTGAGCAGCTTCTGCTGGCGCGGATCGTTCGGAAACAGCGCCTGCGCCAGTCCCGCATCGAGCATCATCTGCTCGCAGTAGTGCGCCCAGCCTTCGACATTGGTATTGGCGCCGAGCAGCCGGCGCACGCGGTCTTGGATGTCGTGCATCCACAGGAACTGCACGTAGTGGCCCGGATATGCCTCGTGCACGGCGACATTGCTGATCACCGGGTAGTTGAACTGCGCCATGAATTCGTCGACTTTTTTCGAGTCCCAGGACGGGTCGGGCAAGGTCACGTTGAAGTAGGCTTCCCTGGCGGCCGCCTCGTACGCCCCCGGCGTATCCATCGATGCAAAGGTGGTCGCCCGCATGAACGGCGGGGTTTCCTCGAGAATCGGCCGTACCGTCGAGGGGATGGTGATGATCTGTGCGTCGCCGATGAACTTGATCAGGCCGTCGAACGTCGCGCCGAAGCTGGCGAGCAGCTTGGCCGGATCGGGATGGTCGGCGGCGAGATCGGCGAGCACCTGCGCCGGCGTCTTGTCCGGTTCGAGTTCCTTGGCGACGCGCGCGAACTCGGCCTGGTTGCGATGCAGGTCGGCCAGGTCGATATCGACCAGCTGATCGAGCGGCGTGTCGACCATTTCATCGAAGGCGAGCTTCTTGCGATAGGTATCGGCGCCGAGGCGATAGTCGCCCTTCGACTTCGGCAGCAGGTCGGTCTTCAGCCACGCCTGGTAGTCGCCGAGCGCCTTGATCACGCCTGCGTTCGACG
>DASWPR010000227.1:0-3959 GCA_036398455.1 Dokdonella sp. | reverse complement strand
TCCGTGCGCAACCAGACCCTGGATATCCTGACCAACACGCATAGCTGCGCGAAGCATCGCATCGGACTCGCCGCGGCCTCGGCCAAGGACGCGGTGATCGCGCAGCTGACCGACGCGGGACTGGTCAATCCGGCCGACGCTGCGAATTTCCCCGGCGGTCTGCGCACGGCGATTTTCCCGCCGGTGCTGAGCGAATCCTCCAACTGCCCGCAGTTGCCGCAACCGTTCCGTTCTGCACCGGGCAGCGCCTTCGGTGGACATCATTCCTATCCGGGCGGGCTGCCGGTGCACGAATCGAACAACGACGTGTCGGACCTGCACCTGGCCGCACAGTATCAGTCCGTATATGGAAACACGGCTTCGCATGGCTTGCCGCAGGTCGACCAGGACGCCGATGAAGACCAGGCCGGCCACGGCGATCTGGCGATCGATCACGACACGATTCTCGCGGCGCCGATCTGGCATGACTGGGCCAAGAGCATCGTCTTCCAATGGAACGCCGACGGCAGCGAATTCTCCGAGTTCAACTTCGGCGGCGCGGGCAGCACCGACGCCTGGGGCGCGGCGGGCGATTCGCGCACCGGTGCGCATCACATCCTCAGCATCGCCGAAGCGATGTCGCGCGGGCTGCCGCCGCTGCTCGTCGTCACGCAGGCGTGCGCGCATTCGGCGCCGACCAGCGGCAACGAGTACAAGGTCGTCAACTGGCTGCATGCCGCGGCGATCATCGCGCGCATCGACCCGGTCGCCGCCGGCTATCTCGACACCGACAGCGCCGGCCACCTGCGCCTGCCGCCGCTGGACGCGCTCGGATCGATCGACCTCAATGCGGCAGGGCAAACGAACCTGCGCGCGGAATACACGCTGCACAACCTGTCCGATGCGGATTTCACCTATTCCGGTCCGGCGGTTGCCTCCGTCGCGGTGGTGCTGGCGCAGCTCGCCGCGGAATTCGGCTACGACGCTGGCGACGCGGCGCGCTACAACAATGCGTTCCGCAATCCGACGCTGTCCTACCTCAGTGCCGAGCGCCTGCTGATCATCTACAGCGACCAGGGCAGCGACGGCGTGCGCAGGGAGCTGCGCCGGCTGCGCAATCTCAATGTGATCTGAGCCGGATGGAACGCGATCGCGCCGATCGCTTTTTGTAGTGCGCCTGTCAACGAAGCACGCGCAGCTGCAGCTGCGCGTAG
Source organism: Dokdonella sp. (assembly GCA_036398455.1). Taxonomy (GTDB): domain Bacteria; phylum Pseudomonadota; class Gammaproteobacteria; order Xanthomonadales; family Rhodanobacteraceae; genus Dokdonella_A. Next base: position 2,766 of record DASWPR010000227.1, on the reverse strand, counting down.
CCGCCGGCCGTCGACAGTGCGGTGACACTTTGCAATCCCGTTTCAGCGAACGCGTGCTCGAAAGCCTGTGCGCCATGCGTCTGGCCTTCCAGCCGGCCATTCACCAGCCACAGCACATCGCCGCTGACGCCGAGTGCGCGCAGGCGCACGCTGGCCGGCTTGTCGCTGTTCGGCGCGCGCGCGATGGCGGCGTTGTCGGCGAGACCGTCGATGCGGATCGGCTGGCTCGCATCGAGGCCGTCGTCGGCGCAGTCCGACGCGAGCGGCGGCAGGCTGGCACGGTGGCGCACGTCGCGCGACAGCCACGGGTAGGCCAGGGCCGGCCAGCGCGCGACGTCGACATCGCGCATGCGTTCGCGGGTGCAGCCCGCACCGAGACGGGCGCCGCTGACGGCATCGACGTGCAGATGCAGCAGGCCGGCGCTCCAGCTGGTCGCATCGCGTTCCGGCAAGGTCGGCGGGATCACGCCGTTGAGCACCCAGGCGGTGCGCTTCTGGTGGCAGAGGTCGGTATGCGCGGCATCGAAGGCGAGGCCGAGCGGCCAGCAGATGTCGTCCTGCGTCACGCCCGGCGGCGGCGGTGCGGGCGCTGCGGCGACGGCGTTGCGCGGCAGGCTGTCGACGATCTGGAACATCAGCGGCAACGCGGTCACCGCGCCGTATTGGCCGGGCAGCGGTGTGCCGTCCGGGCGCCCGATCCACACCGCGACGGTGTAGGCGCGCGTCGCGCCGACGGCCCAGGCATCGCGGAATCCGTAGCTGGTGCCCGTTTTCCAGGCCACGCGCGGACGCGAACCGGGATCGAACGTGCCGGGCGCGTAGCCCGGACGCGGATTCGCTTCGAGGATGTCGCGCACGATCCAGGCGGCACCGTCGGAAAGAATCCGCCGGTCGGTGGTCGCGTCGTCGGACGTGTAGCGCACGCGCCCGGCGACGCCGCCGCGATTGAGTGCGGTGTAGGCACCGACGAGATCTTCCATGCGCACGCCGGCACCGCCGAGGATCACCGACAGGTTCGGCTCGACGCCGCGCGGCAGGCGCAGTTCGAGGCCGGCGTTGGCCAGCCGCGCCGCGAAGCGTGACGGCCCGATGCGATCGAGCAGGTCGACCGCCGGCACATTGAGCGACAGCCGCAGCGCCTCGGCCGCGCCGACCGGCCCGTTGTAGGCGAGGTCGAAATTGCCCGGGCGATAGGTGCCGAACGATTGCGGGGCATCGATCAGCAGGCTCTCCGAATCGATCAGGCCGTCGTCGAGCGCGAGGCCGTACAGGAACGGCTTCAGCGTGGATCCGGGCGAACGCCAGGCGCGCACCATATCGACATGGCCCAGACGCGCCTCGTCGCCGAACGCGGCCGAGCCGACGTAGGCGCGCGCCTCGAGCGTCGCGTTGTCGACGACGAGCAGCGCCGCGGACGTGCGCTCGGGCAGGCGCGCAAGATAGTCGCTGACGCGCGCTTCGAGCGCATGCTGCAGGCCGGCGTCGAGCGTGGTCGCGATGCGGCGCGCGTCGGGCCGGCTCTCGTGCAGGCGTTCGGCCAGCAGGGCCGCGCTCAACGGCGGCTGCAACGCGCGCGCGGCGACCGATTCGATGGCGGCATCGTGGACTTCGTCCTGCGTCCACACGCCGAGTTCGGCCATGCGCCCGAGCACCTTGTCGCGCGCCTTGCGCGCCGCCTCGGCATTGCGATCGGGCCGCAGCCGGCTCGGCGACTGCGGCAGCACGGCGAGCAGCGCCGCCTCCGCACGCGACAGGCGCGCGGCCGGCTTGCCGAGATAGGCCCAGGACGCCGCCTCCACGCCTTCGAGCGTGCCGCCGAACGGCGCGCGATCGAGGTACAGGGTCAATATCTCCCGCTTGGACAAATGCGCTTCCAGCTGCAGCGCGCGCACGATCTGGCGCAGCTTGCCGGCCGCGCTGTGCGGCGTGCCATCGAGAATACGGGCGACCTGCATCGTCAGCGTCGAACCGCCGGAGACCAGCCGGCGATGCACCGCCCATTGGCCGAATGCACGCGCGAACGCGAACGGATTCACGCCGGGATGCCGATAGAACCAGCGGTCCTCATAGGTCAGCAGCGCTTCCAGATACAGCGGCGAGACGTCTTCGACCCGCGTCGGATAACGCCACACGCCATCGTCGTCGGGGAACGCGCGCAGCGGCGTGCTATCGCGCGCGAGGACGACGGTGCTGCCGCTGGTGGCGCTGGGCAGGGGCAGGGGGAAGAGGCGATCGAGCAGGAACAGCAGCGCCAGGACGACGAGCGCGCCGATGGAGATTCGTTTCAGAGAACGTCGGACGACGGGATAGAGCACGCGGGGCAGTTCCCCATGTCAGCGCGTACGGACTTTCGGGACGTTGCGTATGTCGGCGCCACCGACCCGTCGGCGCAGCTTCAGCAGCTTTTCGTCGAACGTGTGAAACGCGACGTTTGCAGCGGTCGCGTGCAGTGCGTCGGCAAAATCGACGCCGCTGCCGTACGCCTCGATCGCGCGGCGCGTCGAGGCGTTCGCTTCGATCTCGATGCCGCTGGTCTCGGCGAGGCTGGAGAAAAAATGCTGGATCGATGTCCGGTCCAGGCCGAAAGGCGAGCGCAGCACCCATTCGGTTTCCAGCAGTACGGTGCGCAATAGGAGCACGCGCTCGCGCTCGACCAGGGCTCGTGCGGCATCGCTCCGGGCCGAATCGTCGATGACCAGGAGGCGCACGAGCACATGGGTGTCGATCGCGATCACTCGCTGTCGTATCCGGCGACGGGATCGAACA
>DASWPR010000226.1:0-2101 GCA_036398455.1 Dokdonella sp. | reverse complement strand
CAACCTCGTCGTCACCACGGAAGAAGACGGCCTGCCCGCACTGGCGAACGCCGGCCGGGAGAAATTCAAGGGAGCCGAGCTGGAGGCGCGCTGGCACCTCGTCGACGGTCTCAGCCTGACCGGCACGTACGCCTATCACGATACGCGCTTCGGCGATTACCTCGCGGTCGAGGATGGCGAGCTGCAGCAGTTCAAGGGCAATCGACTGGAGATGTCGCCGCAGAACCTGGCCGCCATCGGCTTGATGTACGCGCAGCCGCAGGGCTTTCACGGCTACGCGGTGGGCAACTATGTCGGCTCGCGCTTCCTCGACAAGGGGAACACGATCACCGCCGGTTCGTATACGACGCTCGACGCCGGCTGCGGCTATGCGTGGGGCCGCTGGGACGTGCGCGTGGATGGCTACAACCTGACCGACCGTCGCGATCCGGTCGCGGAAAGCGAACTCGGCGATGCGCAGTTCTATCGCATGCCGGCGCGCTCGTACTGGATCAGCGCGCACTACGCGTTCGGTCACTGAGGTTCGCCCGGGCGCGCGTCGATCGAAAGGACGCGTGCGCCAAATGGGCTGAGGCGATGGCGGGGCAGGCGGCGGCGAGACCGCGCCCGACACCGGTGCGCGCGCGAGCCGATGCAGCGGCGCACGCGTGCGATCCGCTGGCGGCGACTCAGGGTTCGACGACGTCGAAGCGCACGTCCGGATGGACGTCCGCTTCGTAGTTCACGTCATGGCGCGCAAAGCCGAACAGGCGCAGGAATTCGCGCCGGTAGCCGGCATAGTCGGTCACCTGCGACAGGTTCTCCGTGGTCACCGTCGGCCACAATGCCTTGCAGGCCTGCTGCACGTCGTCGCGCAATTCCCAGTCGTCCAGGCGCAGGCGGCCGTCGTCGTCGGTCTGCGGTGCCTGCCCGTCCGGGCGGTACAGGAGGTCGCCAAACAGCCGGTTGGCCTGCTCGATGGTGCCTTCGTGCAGACCCTTGTCCTTCATGATGCGAAACGCCATCGACACATACAGCGGAATCACCGGGATGGCGGCGCTCGCCTGAGTCACGACCGACTTCATTACGCCGACGCGGGCGTCCAGCCCCTGCGCGGCGTGGCGCGTGCGCAATGCGCGCGCCGTTTCGTCCAAGTGCTGCTTGGCGCGGCCGAGCGTGCCGTGCCAGTAGATCGGCCAGGTGATCTGTGTGCCGACGTAGCTGAAGGCGACGGTCCTGGCCTGTTCGGCGAGCACGCCGGCGTCGCTCAGCGCGTCGATCCACAGCGCCCAGTCCTCGCCGCCCATCACGCTGACGGTGTCCTTGATTTCCTGTTCGGACGCGGGCTCCACCGAAACCTGCACCACGGTGTCGCGGTTGGTGTCGACCGAGGAGGCGGTGAATGTCTCGCCGATCGTCTTCAGCGACGAGCGCACGACTTCACCGGAGTCGGGCAGCTTGCGCACGGGCGATGCGAGCGAGTAGATCACCAGGTCAACGGGGCCGCCGAGCGCATCGCGGATCAGCGCGATCGCACGCGCGCGTGTTGCGTGCGAGAACGCATCGCCATTGATCGACTTGCTGATCAGGCCGGCCTGCTTGGCGAGCTTGTCGAACGCAGCGGAGTTGTACCAGCCGGCGGTGCCGGTCTTGGTTTCGCTGGAGGGCTTCTCGTAGAACACGCCCAGCGTCGCCGCGCCATAGCCGAACGCCGCGGTGATCCGCGACGCCAGTCCGTAGCCGGTCGAGGCCCCGATCACCAGGACGCGCTTCGGTCCCTTCGCCGTCGTGCCGCCGGCCTGGGTGATGCCGATCTGCTCGAGCACGTTCTGCTCGCAGCCGACGGGATGCGCCGTGGTGCAGATGAAACCGCGAACCTTGGGATTGATGATCACGAAGAACCCTTCACTGCACGGCGGAACCCGCTATTTTAATCGGCCGGGCGACTTGACGTCAGTGGGCGCGCCGGTCGGCGCGGGACTGCGGCGAGGAGGGATACTCGATCCGCACCGCGCGACCATTCACGGCGCCGGCTTTCGCGCGCGCGCCCGCCGGCTTCAGCGCGTCGCCGGTATCGTGAATGGCGTCGCCGCGGGGCAGGCGTTGCGCATGCGTCGGCCGC
>DASWPR010000225.1:0-1891 GCA_036398455.1 Dokdonella sp. | reverse complement strand
GGCGGCATCATCCACCTCGCCGGCGAACTCGGCGCCGGCAAGACCACGCTGGCGCGTGCGCTGCTGCAGGCGCTGGGGGTTGGCGAACGGATCAAGAGTCCAACCTACAGCCTGATCGAGTCCTACCGCGTCGGCGATCTCGATATCCATCATCTGGATCTGTACCGGATCGCCGATGCGGGCGAGTTGGAGTGGCTCGGCCTGGACGAACTGTGGAGTCCGGCCACGCTGGTGCTGATCGAATGGCCGGAACGCGCCGCCGGCACCTTGCCGCCGCCGGATCTGGCGTTGCGGCTGTCGCATGCGGGCGCGGCGCGCCGGCTCGAGGCGGCTGCGGCCGGCGGGCGCGGGCGAGCGCTGCTGCACGCCTGGGATCCTGCGAATCGAAGCGGATAAGGGCTGTCGCCGGTGATTCGGCCTGCCGCGTCTCCTGAGCAAAAATTCACGAAGTTGCCCCACATGACGGATTTTGAAGGAAAAAGCTTGCTTTTTTCGGGCGCTTTCGAGTTGAATACGCGACATGTGGGGAATTCGCGACCTGACTTCGTTGATGGCCTGCGGTGCAGCGCTGCTGCTGACCGCCGGAGCTGCGCGCGCCTCTGAAATCAAGAACTTGCGCATCTGGGCTGGCCCGGAATACACGCGCGCCGTGTTCGACGTCTCCGGTCCGGTCGACTACAAGCTGTTCGAACTGAGCAAGCCGGACCGCATCGTGCTCGACATGCGCGGCAGCCAGCTCGGCAGCGGTTTCAGCGCGCCTGCGGCGAAGGGCTTGCTGAAGAGCCTGCGTGCCGGCAAGCAGGGCAAGGCCGATTCCCGCGTCGTGTTCGATCTCGCCGAGGGCGTGCGTCCGAAGAGCTTCCTGCTGCCGCCTGCGGACAAATTCGGCTATCGGCTGGTGCTCGATCTGTACCCGGCCACGGTCAAGCCGACCCCGGTCAAGACCGTGGCGGAAGCGGCGAGCGGCAAGGCGCGCAATGTCGTCATCGCGGTCGACGCCGGCCACGGCGGCGACGATCCCGGCGCGAGCGGCAGCAGCGGCACGCACGAAAAAGAAATCACCCTCGCGGTCGCGCGCCAGCTGAAGAAGCAGATCGACCGTACGCCGGGCATGACCGCGGTGCTGACGCGCGACGGCGACTATTTCATTCCGCTCGAAGATCGCTATCGCAAGGCGCGTGAAGCGAAGGCGGACCTGTTCATCTCGATCCACGCCGATGCCTTCACCAGCAGCGACGCGCGCGGCTCATCGGTGTGGGTATTGTCGCCGCGCGGCGCGACCAACGAGGCATCGCGCTGGCTGGCCGATCGCGAAAACCGCGCCGACCTGGTCGGCGGCATTTCGCTGGACGACAAGGACGACACGCTCGCCAAGGTGCTGCTCGACCTCTCGCAGGGCGCCACCATGGGCGCCAGCAGTGCGGTCGCCGAGCAGGTGCTGTCGGGCCTGCGCAAACTCGGGCCGACCCATCGCACGTATGTGGAGCGCGCGAACTTCGTCGTGCTGCGCTCGCCGGACGTGCCGTCGATCCTGGTGGAGACCGCTTTCATCAGCAATCCGGCCGAAGAAGCGCGCCTGAAGAATCCGGAGCACCGCGACAAGCTCGCATCGGCAATCCTCGGCGGCGTCAACGATTATTTCCGCGCTTCGCCGCCGCCCGGCACGTTGTTCGTCAAGGGCGCCAATCGTGATCGCGACAGCGACAGCGAACGTGCGGCACGCACCGAGCGCTATGTCGTCAACCGCGGCGATACGCTGCGCACGATCGCCGAACGCCACGGCATGACCACGGCGCAGCTGCGTGCCGTCAACGAGCTCGCCGACGAGCGCGTGCGGCCCGGCGAGATCCTGCAGATTCCGTCCGGCTGATCCGCGCGGCTGAGCGGGCGC
>DASWPR010000224.1:0-8537 GCA_036398455.1 Dokdonella sp. | reverse complement strand
GAAGGCCACGACCGCCTTCCCGCTCGGCGCGCGCCTCAAAGGCGCCGTGCTGATCGATCCGGTGTCGTTCAAGCTCGCCGGCGAGGCGTTCGCGTTCGCGTGCCCGCCAGGGCCGCAGATCATCGAGGCGATCGGCGTGATCGATCTTGGCGGAGGCTCGCGCCTGCACCGCCTGTATCTGACCGACGATGCCTTCCTGCAGATTCCGACGACCGGACCGAGCGACACCGACCGCAATGTCGGCGACGTCTCGCTGTTCGTCTATGTCGACACGATCAATCCGGCCAACCAGGGTGCGTTCCGGCGCTGGGTCGAGCCGGGTTCGCTGCTCGGTGCGGCCACCTACACCATGGGCAATCGCGAGTATCGGCGTGTCTGGGGCGAAGGGTCCGATCCGGGCTGGGCGCCGCCGGTGCCGTTCGACGAGGACGTCTACAAGTCGTCGGCGAGCACGAAGGAATACGACCTCTCGCTGTACTCGATGCTGTACGAGCGCACGGTCGATCTGGCCGATCGCAACGAACTGCTGCTGGTCGCCGCCGAGGATTCCGGGCCGAACGAATACTGCGTCAGCATCGCGCTCGGCGTGCCGTTGACGCTGGCCGATTTCGAAATCACCTGACCGCCGCGGGTCGCTCGGCCATTGCGTGCGGAAGGCAAGGATGCCGACCGGAAAACCCACCAGGGAGGGTTACTTGAGAGAGGACTACCCATGCCCACCGTCGCACCTTCGCTGTCCACGCTGCCCGATTTCCTCGCCTACTTCGCCCTCGCGATCGTGCTCGCGGTGCTGTTCCTGGTCATCTACGTGTGGATCACGCCGCATCGCGAACTTGCGCTGATCCGCGCCGACAAGCCGGCCGCGGCGATTTCGTTCGGCGGCGCGTTCCTTGGCTTCGTGATTCCGCTCGCATCGGCGATCTCGCATTCGGTCGGCCTGCTGGATTGCGCGGTCTGGGGGCTGGTCGCCCTGGTCATTCAGGCGCTGACGTTCTTCGCGGTGCGCCTGCTGCTGCCCGACCTGCCCGCGCGCATCGAACGCGACGAACGCGCCGCCGGCATTCTGGTGGCGGCCCTGTCGATCGGCGTCGGCGTGCTCAACGCGGCCTGCATGACCTACTGATTTTGAAAAGTGCGGCCACGGATGGCCACTCTGAATCTTCGCGATCAGGGACGAGCGCACAGGAGAATCCAACGATGAAACGTTCCCGCCAACTTGCACTGCTCGCGATCGCCCAGACGCCGTGGCTGCTGGTCGGTTGCGATGGGTCGAGCGCGCCGCAGGAAATGACCAAGCAGGGCTTCTACACGAGCATCGAAGCCTGCGAGCACGACGGCAATACGGCCGAGGTCTGCCAGCGCGCGTCGAACAGCGCGAACACGGCCAGTACCAGCACGGCGCCGCGCTACAAGAGCAAGGCCGAGTGCATCGCCGAGTACGGCGACCTGTGCACCGAGCGCGAGCACGAGAGCGGCGGCTTCTGGATGCCGCTGATGACCGGCTTCATGATCTCGCAGATGCTGTCGCCGGGACGCGCGCCGGTCTATCTCGATTCCAATCCGATCTACCGCAACCGCACCGGCCAATACACCGAGGTCTATCGCGATCGCGGCGTCGGCGCCCCTGGCGGCGGCTGGGGTACGTCGGGTGGCGGCGTGAGCACGCGTCCGGTCGATATCGCGCCGAATCGCGCGATCACCGTTTCGCGTTCCGGCTTCGGTTCCAGCGCTGCGGCCCGCAGCGGCTGGGGCGGCAGTTCGCGCGGCGGCTGAGGTATACGACCATGCAACGTATCGCAATTGCCGAACGCCCCGACTGGCGCGCAGGCGCCGAACGCCTCGGCTTCCAGTTTCACACCGTCGACGGCGAACCGTACTGGGACGAGAGCGCCTACTACGCGTTCTCGCTCGAGGAGATCGAGCGCGACATCGAAGCCCCGACCGGCGAGGTACACGAGCTCGCGATGGATCTGGTCGGCGAGGTGGTGCAGGACGAATCGCTGCTGCGCCGCCTTGCAATTCCCGAGGCGTACTGGGAATGGATCGCCACATCATGGCGCGAAGCGTCGCCGCACCTCTACGGCCGCATGGACTTCGCCTATGCCGGTGACGGCTCGGGCCCGGCGAAGCTCTACGAACTCAACTACGACACGCCGACCTCGCTGTACGAGGCCGCCTTCTTCCAGTGGCTGTGGCTGGAAGAGCAGGTCGAGCGCGGCGCGCTGCCGAAAGGCACCGACCAGTACAACCTGATCCAGGAAACGCTCATCGAAGCCTTCGCGTCGATCGCGAAACGGCTGCCGCGGCCGCTGTATTTTTCCGCGGTGCGCGAATCGCTCGAAGACCAGGGCACGATCGCCTACCTCGCCGATTGCGCCGAGCAGGCGGGCCTGGCGACGCGCAAGATCGCGATCGAAGACATCGGCCTCAGCGAAGACGGCCGCTACACCGATACCGACGACTACGTGATCGAGGCGTTGTTCAAGCTGTACCCGCTCGAATTCATGTTCGCCGAGCCGTTCGGCGCCGCGCTGCCCGCTTCGCGCACGCTGCTGATCGAGCCGCCGTGGAAGGCGATCCTGAGCAACAAGGGCATCCTGCCGCTGCTGTGGCAACGCCACGAAGGCCACCCGAATCTGCTGCCGGCCTTCTTCGACGACAAGCCCGAGGAAGCGCTGCCGGTGGGCTGGGTGCGCAAGCCGCTGTTGTCGCGTGAAGGCGCCAACATCGAGCTGCGCACCAACGACGGCGACACGCAGCGCTCGGACGGCCCCTACACCGACGCGCCCTACATCCGGCAAGCCTTCCATCCGCTGCCGAAATTCGACGGCGGCTATCCCTTGATCGGCAGCTGGGTCGTCGGCGACCGGGCCTGCGGCCTCGGCGTGCGCGAGGATGCCTCGCTGATCACGCAGGACACCTCGCGCTTCGTGCCGCATGTGATCCGCTGACGATCGACGCGTTCCACCCTTCTTCCCGTCGCCCCCTCACCCGCCCCTCGCCCCACCGTGAAGCCGTTGGGGAGAAGGCGTTTCTCCAGAGAGAATGTCGAGTGCCTCCTGCTTTTTCATCGCGACCCGCGCCATTCGCGTGCGCCACGCTGCTCACCCTGCTCTGCGGCGCGTGCAGCAAGACCGCAGGCAACGTCACGCTGCCGCAGACCGAGCCGCCGCACCCAGAGGTACCCGCGATCACCGCGGAACAGAAACCGCCGGCGCTGGAACTCGCCAACACCGCTGTCTACGAACTCACCGCGAACGGCACCGACCGCCACTATCAAGTCTGGGTCGATGTGCCGGATTCCTACGCCGACAACGACAAGCCCTACCCGGTCGTCTTCGTCAACGACGCGCTGTACGCATTCCCGCTGGTGCGCAGCATCCGCAATCTGCTCGGGCAGCATGGGCGCAATATCGAAGACTTCATCCTCGTCGGCCTGCCGCCGCAGACCGGCCTTTCGTCGAAGCAGAGCCGCAGCCGCGACTACACGCCGTCCGATCCGCTGGCCGACGCTGCGCCTGCGAAGAACGACTACTCGGCCGAAACCTACGGCGAAGCGGCGGCCTATCGCGACTACATCGAACAGCAGGTGTTCCCGCTGATCGCGGCGCACTATCGCGCCGACATGAGCCGCAAGGTCTACGCCGGCCATTCGCTCGGCGGCCTGTTCGGCAGCTACGTGCTGCTGACGCGGCCGCAGATGTTCCAGAGCTACATCCTCAGCAGCCCGTCGCTGTGGTTCGACCAGCGCGTGATCCTGAAATCGGAAACCGCGTACGCGGCCGCGCACGCCGACCTGCCGGCGCGCGTGATGATGTATGCCGGCATGTACGAGACGACCCGGCCGGGACCGCGCTACTTCAAGCAGAACGACATGATCGGCGACATGCGCGCGTTCGAGCGCACGCTGAAGGCACACGCCTACCCGCACTTCTCCATCGGCAGCGAGGTGATCCAGGACGAAGATCACCTCACCGTATTCCCGGCCGCAATCAGCCGCGGGCTGCTGTGGGCGCTGCCCGGCCACGGGCCGTATATCAGCGGATGACGGTTCGCGCTGCGGCGTCAGTGCTCCGCTATCTCCACCAGCGCGCGCAGCCGCTCGATCGCGGCGTCCCAATGTTCCGCTATCAGATCGAGATGGCGACGCACCTCCGCCAACCGCTTCGTGCGCAGTTCCCACACGCGTTCGCGGCCATCGCGCGCGCTGTGTACGAGGCCCGCCTCCTCGAGCGCACGCAGATGCTTGGTGATTGCCTGCCGCGAGACATTCTCGCCATCGGTCAGTCGCACGATCGATTGCGGGCCGCCGTCGCACAGCCGCGCGACGATGCGCAGCCGCGTCGCATCGCCGAGCGCGGCGAACACTGGAGCCGCTTCGATCAGGCGCGTTGTGGCGGCGAGCGCGCGCGTCGTCATGCGGGCGCCAGGGCGAGATACCGGGCGATCAGCCGCGTCTGCGCGGTCCAGCCGCCGTCGTTGGCGGCGAAGGCGCGTGCGCGCCGGGCCAGCGGAATGGCATCGAAGCCCGATTCGGTGATCGCGAGCAGGATGCCGCCCTGCGCATCGGCGAGTTCGAATTCGATCAGCGTCGTCGGCTCGTTCGAATAGTCGACGCCGGGTTCGATCGCGAACGGATGCCAGCGGAACGAGATGTGCCGCATCGGCTCGATGCGTTCGACCCGGAAATCGAACGGCATGCCCTCGAATGCCTTTTGCCGGGCGGCCACCTCGGCATCGACGCTGGTCGGCACGATGCGACCGGTGACGTGCGCGCCCGCGGCGAACGGCCCATCGAAGGCGACGCCGAACCAGCGGCCGAACTGCGCGGCATCGCTGACCGCATTCCAGACGCGCTCGCGCGTCGATCGCAGCAACACGCTCTTTTCGATACGATCGGTAGACATGGGCAACCTCCAGGTTGCCCATTTCTAGCACAAGGCGCGCGCAAAGAGCAACCTTTCAGTTGCTCTTTTCCGAGAGATCGCGTTCGATTCCAGGCGCCCGGCGAGGGCGCCGCGTGTGCGCTCAGCGCGACTTCTTGCCCGGCGGTCGGCCGCGCCGCGGCGGCATCGGCGGTTCGCGCACCGCGCGGTCGAGATCGAGCGCTTCCGCTTCGGCCAGCAGCACCGACAGCGCAACGTGCAGGCCGCTGGCGATCCGCTGCAGATTCCACAAGGTAGGATTCTGCTTGCTGCGTTCGATGTTGCCGTAGTACGTGCGATGCACGCCGATCACGTCGGCAAAACCTTCCTGGCTGAACTGCAGGCGCTCGCGATGGCGCCTGATCACATAGCCAAGTCGGAGCAGGAGGGCTTCTGGACTCATACCCGCACCCTAGGAGCGGGCCCTGCCTCTTAGCTACATTTTATAAAAGCGTAGTTTATAGAGCGTGTATTTAAACACGTGTCGAAAGCGCTCCGCCGTGCCGTCCACGCGCGTGCGGAAGAAGCTGCCGTTTCGCGTGAAAAACGGCGACGCGCGCAGTGCGCGCCGCCGTCCTGCCGATGCTCAGTCGAGCTCGAAGCCATTCACGAAGATGCGATCGTTCGCCGGTGCGATCACCTCGACGTGCAGCGGCACGCCGACGACGGCGTGAGCGGCGTCGTTGGTGGTCAGGCACATGACCGCATCGTGCCCGCCGACCGCGAGATCGCCGGCGTCGAAGCCGAGCGTGACATCGGTGCTGGCGCCGAAGCCGAGCGCGCCGGTCGCCGGGCTCGCGCTCAGCCAGGCGAGGCTCGACGGATCGCTGCACTCGGCCGGCAACGCCGCGTCCTGCACGTTGACGACCATCACCAGATGGAAGTCCGGATAGCCGAGCACGCTGGCATCGACCGGCACGTCCTGGCCGCAGCCGGATGCCGACACGAAGGTCGCGTGCGTCTGTGGCGAAGGATTGCCGCCCGGGAAGAACTCGCCGTCGCTGGAGCCGTCGATGTGGTATTCGACGACCAGATCCTGATTGACGGTATCGGCGACCACGCCGGCCACCGCCACCGTGGTCGCCTGGAGCACCCCGCCGACGGTGCCGCTGCCGCTGCCGAGCGGCGTCAGCTGGTCGAGCGGAATCGACTCCGGCGCAACGCCGTGCGGCACCGCGTACAGGTTGATCGTGACGGGCACGTCGGGACCGGACTCGGCGGCGACCGTGACCGAATCGATCGACGCGCTGGCACCGACCTGGCTGTGTTCGCCGAAGTAGAAACGCCGCCACCAGCTGTTCGCATCCGTGCTGGTCCCCGGCGCGCCGCAGGACAGGCTGTTCGATGCGACCGGCGTCGCGTCGCTCATCTGGGCGATGTCGATACCGCTGCCCGCACCGAGCGCAATCGCACGGCCGCGCAGACCGTCGGCGACACGATGGCCGCGCGAGAACACGCGCGCACCTGCAGCCGTCGTCGACGTGGGCGGCGCCGCAGGACGTACACCCGCCGCCGGCGGCGCGAAGCCGGGAATGTTGTAGGTCAGCGTGCCGCCTCCGCCGTTGGCGATGGACAACGCCTGCGAAGCGACAGCACCCTGCTCCAGCACGATATCGACATGGTCCGGCGCAATCACCGCCGAAGGCTGCGTCGGCAGCACGCGCGCGGCGAGCTTCACGCTGTCGACCCACCAGCCGTTGGCACCGTCCTGCGCACCGGACGCATCGCTGCCGAGACGCCAGCGAAAGCGCACCGGCTGGCCCGCCGCCGCGTCCGGCAGATCGACCGTCGTGGTGACGAAATCCAGCTGCTGGCCGGTCCAGGCCGGACGCGCGCCGAGCGGGTTGGACGGATCGGCCAGGCTGCCGTTGTAGCCGGCTTCGACGAAGCTGCCGCCGGCCTGCACGATGTCGACGAAGTCGGCGCCGGCGATCGACAGTTCGAGCACGCCGCCGTCGAAGCCGCTCTCCACGTTCCAGTGATGGCGGAAGCTCAACTGCCCGCCGGCCGCATCGACGGTCGCCGTCGCGCTGTAGAGATTGGCTTCGGCCGCGCTGTCGTGCTCGATCGCGTGCGCTGCATTCGGTGCGGTGTCGGCGCTGTCGGTCTGCGTTTCCCACGGCGTTCCGGCGGCAGCGGCATCGGTCGACCAGCCGGTCGGCAGCGCGGGCGCGACGACGCCGTCGAAGTTCCACGCCGCGGCATCCGCGCAGCCGCCGCGATCGGCGTCGGTGATGCGCATGTCGTCGAAGTCGGCGGTGCTGCCGATCGAGCCCATCGGCATCGTCGACAGCAGGCCGATCGAGTCGATGAACGAGGTCGTGCCATTCGTCGCGGCGATGCTGCTTCCGTTGAAGATCGACGTGCCGTCGAGGCAGATCTCGATCGCCGCATTGCCGCTGTTGTCGGTGATCACCTTGAGATCGTGATAGGCATCGTCGGTGATCGCGCCGGTGGTCGGCGCGAAGGTGAAGCCGGGCTGCAGCGCCTTGATCACGCCGTCGGCCCCGACGAAGACGCGCGTCACCGGCAGCGCACCCGACGGGTCGTAGTCGTTGGCGGCGGCGCTGAGCGGCGAGAACTCGGTATCCGAGCCACTGCCGGACTGGTGCACCGCGATCTTCGTCGAGGCGATCGAGTAGGCCTGCGCGCCGACGCCCATCAGGACCGGACTGAACGCGGCCGAGCCGAAGCCGTCGGACGTCACCGCCACGCGCATGTGCTGGCTGCCGGCATAGGGATGCGCATCGGAGATCGTCCAGTAGCCGTCGAAATCGGTCGTCCAGCCTTGCTGGCCGTCGAACTCGCCGAGCATCCAGTCCGGTGCTTCGAACGTGTAGAACGCGACGTCGCCGGTGCCGTGCACGGACGGCGCCGCCGCGCGTGCAAGTGCCTCGCCGAGCGCGAACACGAAAATGCCGCAACCGGCGGCGCGTCTGATAACCGACCCTTTCATCGAGTGAACCCCTTGCGATGGATGTCTGCACCGTGCGTCGCGCTGGGCGTGCCGGCAATGGTTGGAGCGGCGCCTGGCGTTCGTGACGCACGCCACCGCTCCCTGCAACCGATTGTGTTGCCTGGCCGTGTTCGCGCCATATGGCGGTGTTCCGGTTCTGTTCCGGTCGCGTTCGCATGGTGTTCGGCGGGCGTGTCCGCGTTGACTAAAGCGGATTTTCGCAGCCGGCTGGAGCCTGCTCAGGGATCGGGCGGTGCACGCTCGCCGGCAAGCCGCGCGACCCGCTCGTCGGCCAGCGCCTGCGCATCCTTGCGGTCGAGCGCGCGATACAACCGCGCCTGCAAGACGGCGCTCGCATAATCCTGCTCGGCATAGCGGGTGACCCGTCCAGCCACCGGGATGGCGGCTTCGAGATGCCCCTGCGCGATCAGGAAACGGCCGTAGGCGGTGGCCGCATCGACCAGTGCGACCGGCAGGTCGAGCGCGGTGGCCTGCTCCAGCGCGTCATCGAAACCGCCTTGCGCGGCTTCCGGGTGCTGCGTCGCCGCCGCCTGCTCGGCGACGGCAAGGGTCGCTGAAAAGCGGGCGAACGGTCGATGCGACTGCGCCGACCAATCGAGCAGCGCCTGCGTTCGCGTGCGCGCCTGATCGATGCG